>CAYWHV010000476.1:0-2330 GCA_964458045.1 uncultured Methanospirillum sp. | reverse complement strand
AGATTCTGCGGGGGTTACTTTCTTTTTCTGTTATTCTTTCATATGACTCGTTGATTGTGACATTGACTGCTATAGTTTCACCTGCCCGGCGTATACATGCCGAGCCTTCATATGTCTGAAAATATCCGTAATAATACCATTATATCCATAGAATTCTGATGACCGAAATCCTTTAAACGTCGTAAGGATATCACAACCTTTCAGACTACCGAGTTGCGCAATATTCTATCTTTCCGGGGCTGAATTGGGATTTTATGCGTGTTACCAGGTATTATATGGGATGAAAAATCGGTCATGGATCACCTCAGTGTGCGATTCGACTTTCCGGGTTTGTCTTTATAAACCCCAAAAGTTGTAGGTGAATTTTTTGCGCTGTCTTCTTCTGTGCGTTATTTCGGGTTTTCCTGCGCTCTCCGTGCCGCAGGGGGAGTTTATATGTCCTGAGTTTTACAGAGGAGTGTGGCTTTAGGACGCATACGAAGTGGGTTGAGGGAGGGGGTGAGGGTGACGTGCATATCTATGAAAAAAAGAGTGAGTTATAGAGATGGGCACGAATGAAGGAATCCTAATGTAGACCAGATTACCCCCATGCTGCATGAGTGCTGGAAATCCCCGGGTTTGGTTCGGTGACGGTAGCAGAAAAAAGTGAGATTTCCGGTGAAGCAACACTTTGGAACACCCGATGTGGAAGGTGAAGAATTAGTACAGAGTTTTCGGAAATGAACTTTCGATCCCGTTCCTGGTGGATATTCCGGAGTGAAAGATATGAACGGTGAAAAGCCAGATACCATTCTCATTGATGATTTTCTCTCTTAAAATGAACCGGGTTTTCATAGAATTCGATGAGTTGCCAATTTCATAGTTCAGATAAAATAACTACCTGAAAAGAATCAATCTTCCGTAACCGTTTATCGTTGGTAATAAAAGAAGAACAATTTTGGTTTCGGGCAGAAGCAAGATGAATTGCATCAGGCAAAAGGATAGTATCCGATGATGCCCGAATCTTTGCAGCATCAATAAGGATCTGTCGATCAATAGTGCTGATAGTGAGAACATCTGATGGTCTTAATAGTTCTTCGTATAACTGTTGAATTTCCTTTTTATTCTCTTTCATTGGCTTTATGAGAACTTCTGCAAGGGTTAGTTCACTTGTTACCGCACTGTATGTACCCTCATCAAAAAGACTAAAAAGTGAGGTGAGGATTGACTGGTATTCCGGGTAGCCTTCTATTGCATAAATAAAAATATTGGTATCCAAATAAATCCGGGATCAAGAAATAGTGTTGCTCAATCCCATGAAATACGCTCATTTCGAATAAAATCATCCACTTCATTGACAGATTTATAACACCCCTTCCCTTTCCCAATAAACGATGTAAGTCTGTTTTTTGGTTTCTGATCAGGGGCCTGTAAAATAATTACATCAGCAAGAGATCCAGGTTTTAATTCAGGAACACGAAGTGAAATAGTTCCATCCTGCCCGATTGTCACTCGCTGTCTGACTGCATGAAGCATACGATTACCTATGTGAGAAATAATTATAATCTACATCATAATAGGTCTTCCCATAGTATCGCTTCGTTACCGATTTTCGTATTTTCCCACCTATGAGTCCTGTCCGCTCAAGGTCATAAATCAGTGTGTGCTCCGAATCCCGACGATAGAAAATCAATTATTCTTGAGGGGAACAGCTCATCACAAGTCATTGAGATGGCGACCGCAAGGGCTGAAGGAAGGAGACTCTGCTCGGACCGGCTTATTCCCATGCTACATGAGTGCTGGAAACCCCCGGGTTTTTGGTTCGGTGACGGTAGCAGAACAGGGTGAGGTATCGTCGGAAGAGATAGAGTATTGCCTCTCACCAAAGCCTCATTAATACATGAGATTGTAATATTTATGAGTTCCATCAGAACGTAAAGACGCCAATACTCACCCGCCAGTATTCATGCCTCTTCTGCTTGTTCAGAAAGAATGGACTCAACAACATTTTTCAAGGGATGGATCTTGCTTACGATTATATTCCAGAGGATTGAAGGTTTTATATTAAAATATGAATGAGCAATAATATCCCTTAAACCAGCGATCTTTCGCCATTCTATATCCGGGTATGACTCAAGAATATCCGAAGGGATATGTTTTACTGACTCACCGATAATGAGTAAATTATGAACTGTTGCATCCCGTGTTCGTTTATCTTCAAGAAATGATTCATACGTGAGATCCTTTACATAGGATTCGATATCAACGCATGCATGAAAAATATCTTCCACAAAAAGAATCCAGTTTCTCATGCAAATACTGTTTCCCGCATGATTCTATCTTTTAACCGG
>CAYWHV010000475.1:0-2337 GCA_964458045.1 uncultured Methanospirillum sp. | reverse complement strand
AGATCTTTTTCCAGTTGTTCCCAGTTGATCTTTTTAGCCAACTGGCACAGCTCATTAATTTCTTTAACATTTTTTCAGGGTTTTGCCAGAAATTAAGCATTTTGGAGCAATTTTCAATATAAAATTGCTTATAAGTTATTAATAATCAGTTGTTTAATGTTTATGAGGATCAACTAATTATCAATAGCACAATTGACTCGGTTGATGATAGGTTGATTACTTTAATAACTCTATGTCTGAGGTTTTTCTATACTTGTCGGAAACGAAAATAATAGATTGGATGTTTAAGGAAAACGTTGATCAAGGTTTTGTAAAAGTTGATACCGTTGACAAATTGTTAGCAGTATCGAATTTATCACCACCGTTTCAAATTTCTAATGCTTAAAATGGGATTAATGGTTTGTTTATAGATGGGGTAAGATACCTACTGAAAAAATCCAATCAAGCTCGGTATGTTCAAATCCGTACTTCTCAGCGAACGATTTTCCGATCTGGTTAAACCTCAAATAATTTGAGCCTTTTTTTTCAAAGGGGCCAATTTCCGTATTAATCCTGAACAGTCCACTGTGAGTCGGCTCGAACCAAATAAGGTAATTTGGCTTGTCCAGGATATATAGCATCATTGTGATCAATCCTACGTCAAAGCCTTTGATTTTAACATCTGGCTTACGTAAAGTATCAATCCTTTTATCTACCGGTATCTGGTTGTTAGTCAATATTTTTAACCACTTCCTTATGTCCTCGGTCTTCTCATCTTCAAGATTCCTGGCATTAAGCTTAATGAGCTTGCCAAACCAGGGCCGATGGTTGATCCTGCCGTTTTCATCAAAACACTGGTAAGGCTCATCAATTAGGGTTAATACCTCTTTAAGCTGTTCACCAGTCAGGTTAGCTATATTCTTGACCAGCATTTCTTTGGCCCTTGCCTCATTTTGCCTTTTTATTGGGAGGATGCTTTTAAAACTCTGATAATTTGAAGAGGATTTCAGTTTCATGACCAAAGAATCTACATTCTTGGGATTCTGTGTTACTGGGATCAAAAAAGTTGGCTTTGAAACCTTTTTTTTCATTTGCTTGGGAATTTTTAAAGGAATGTCTAGTTCATCATCAAAATAATGCAGGAAATCCTGATCATCCTTTTTCTCGAGAAATCCCTTAAGCTGGGAAAGAGTAATCTCTCTCCAGGCAATCCCATGATAATCAAGGCTTCTTTGCATATTCGGAGGAACACGGTTTCCTATCAGCATGATCCGAATGGTTGGATTCTCATGAGAGAGGAGCATACCCTCATAGGCCATGATTTGTCCAATGTGCTCATCCTTAATAGGGCCGATCTTAAGTTCAACTAACAGGTGCCTCGCGAATTTATCCTGGTAGAGAATATCGATTCTGCGTCCATACATCGCAATTTCTGACCCAATCAAGGTTAATCCTTCCTCAATCAGCTCAGGGTATTTGCATAAGATTGCTTGAAATTGCTTCTCGTGAATCATCGCTCGAAAAATTGAATAGCTGGCTAAGTTATTCAATCCTAACGAACAATGAAAAAGGCCCCCTACCCAAACGGTCAGGGGTTCATTGGAGTTCTGGTGTTTTCCGGATGAATGAAGATTACGGTATTCCATTTTTTTAATACAATGTCTGGCTACCCAGGAAGATTCTTATAATTTTTTCGAAACCTTAATTGTTTCGAGAAGAGAACCTTCCTGACAATGAGTTCGGAACGTGTATTCATTGATCTTATCCGGCTCATGTTGTAACTTCTCTGAGACTTTGTTCTATTGTCTCCCATATTAGTTTTTTTTTTCGTTTTACCCGCCACAAAGTTACGTCGGTCCGCCCGGAACGGTAAAGGACTTTGAAGCAGCATTTTTCATTCTCGCTCCAAGCCCTTCGGGTTCCTTCAGTTTAATCGCCCGCTCATAAACTGACCGGAATCCTTGACCTTATCCGCCCGGCTTCGTGGTTCAGGTGCCGTCAAAACCGGCGAGCCTGATGCCATAACAAATCCCAAAGGCATGGGTGTGATTCATGATTCATTTTACCAACCAGGATCCGGATTTCTGGATTCAGTTGAAGGGGAAGAATGCGGGTAAGCCCCAGGGTCTGCTGCTCAAGAGATGCCGGATAAAGGATCAACTAATTGTTTTGTGGCTGGTTGTTACCCGTTGTTCTGGCTTTTTCCCATGGCCAAGAGTTTATTTCACCAAACCCATCAACTCCTTGTAGTTGGATACCACGTCAAATTTTACCTTGTCGCTGCTGATGGCCTGGAAGTGTTTCCGGGCACAGGATATTCTTGCTGACTCCACTTCCCTGAGCTCCATGGTGGAGATA
>CAYWHV010000474.1:0-2344 GCA_964458045.1 uncultured Methanospirillum sp. | reverse complement strand
TTAAGTCATGTATTTTTTCATTCAATAATGCACTGCATTCATCAATCCAGAATTTGGATCGAGAATTATTGAAGATATTACGATTGCTCGGGCCGGAGTACGAAAAATTCTACGGTTGAAAAATGATCTGGCGAATGTGGGATAACTTCCGGGGTGACTTCCGGGGTGACTTCCGGGGTGACCTGATCACCTTTCAAGGGGATGATTCTTTTGAAGTTGAAAAAATAATTAAAAAATCATCCAGATTCACATAAATTTCAATCAAACGACTCATAAAAAGCGGATTCTATGAAACAGCATAAGGAAAACAATTTTTCTTCAATATTTTTGCTTAAGAACATAAAATCACTTTTCTACTCCACCAAGCAAAAACGATGATACATTATCATTCCGGTCTAATTCAGAGATTTATAAAGAGGGAAACCTGAATTCCATTCGTACCAGGATCTGTATGAGCATAACACAATAACAACTCTACCTGAGTTATCCCAAAAAAAGTTCACCGATATATCGGTCAAAATATTACTCATATCAACCGATATATCGGTGACACCCCTGAACCCCATAAAAATCCTTGATATTGTATCGGCATGTCCCGTTCTTTATTTCCGGTACCATGAATCCACAAATCCAATACCGGAAACCTTCAAGACAGGACTCGTTTATTGAATTCTCTACGTGATATCCATGGTAAAACAACCTCGAAAAGCAATTGACAGCAGAAAGGAGAGATACTCTGATAATGGAGATGATTCAGATCTCCAAAAAGAAAAAGCAGAGATATCACAATCCATTTCGGCTGGCCGGTACAATGAGGCATTGTCCAGATGTGATCAGCTCTGGGAAACATCGGATTCGGATACTGATATCTGGGCGTATAAAGGATTAATACTTAAAAGACAGGGGCTCCCTGTTGCAGCTTCAGTCTGTTTTGAAAATGCCCGTCATTGTAACCTTGAAGAGGAGATTCTCCTTCCTGAAGTCGGGTATTCAAAAGATATCCTGAAAGAAACATATGGTATATGCTGGATGGAGACAACGTCATCATCAGATCCAGAATTACACCTGTATTTTGATCTGATAATCGCTATTAACTCTCTTTATTTCAATAAAAATCAAAACATCATTTTAAAATATCTGAATTTTTTAATGAAAAAATATCCTCAGGATCCTGCTTTGTATGGTGCACTTGCCTTTGCAGAGGGGAAGATGAATGATTTGGATAAAGCCAGGCATTTATTTAACTGTGCAGTATCCTATGCCACTCTGCCCATTCAAAACCGGATATTAGGGATCTTGTTTGACCTGGTCGGGATGGAAGAAGAAGCATATACCCATTATCTGGTAGCATCTGAAGACTTGATCTTTAGGCAAAACCTGAACAGAGACAGACAGTGCAAAAGACGGGTGAAAAATTTTTCTCCGTCCATATATTCTCACATAAAAGGAAACCATTTTGGCAGTATTTCCCGGAGTGATGCAAATCTATTCCTTTTATCCGCATTGATAGTCCCAAATTCAAAGGTTGATGATATCACACAGATCCTCAAAACAATCTGTGATGATGATAATTTTGAGAACATTTTCAGCACTATTGCAGAATATACCCCGGATAAATGGAATCAGATCCCCCGCCTTACATCATACGAAGGGCCACACATGCGGATTCATAAAGTTGCTGAAATCGTACATACACAATATGGTGGAGATTTTCGAAACGTCTGTGAAGGGGTGTCGAGGGGAGAAATTGCCCAACGGCTTGCTGCCATGGGGGCTGCTGATTGCTCAATAAGCACCATTCTTACCGGACTCTATATCGGAAATTACCCGGAACAGATCACGACATGGAACCCTGATAAAAAATTAGCCCGGACGGCGGCACGAATAATATTGGGTACAGATACATTGCCAAAGCCCGGTACCCCACAATTTTCCCGAATTCAATCTCTTGCTGCGCCAGTTGATGATGTTTTCTTTTATTCGGGCACGCATTGTATTCCCAGAAATCCGTATTGCCAGATGTGTAGCGCATCCTCTTATTGTGTCTATCGGATAAAAAAGGCCATATTATTTGACTATTCCTGGCCATGAGATAACCAGAGAGATACCTGGGTATTTCATCTTCTTCGCTTTTTAACGATAGGGGACATGAAAACACAGGCAGACCTTTTACTCAATCCTCATATGTTCAGATCACGAGACAATATCCTCCCAATGACTAATAATCATCTATTGGGACAGAATATCAAAAATTATCCATAGAAAGAACCTGAACAGGATTGGATAAAAATAATATCATTTTATCCGTTTTATCACCCTACTACTTCGTATGCCATCTTCTGAC
>CAYWHV010000473.1:0-2345 GCA_964458045.1 uncultured Methanospirillum sp. | reverse complement strand
TTCAATCGAGTATTCATCAACAGGGACAGGTTCCTTTCTGTCATTATTTTCAAGCCTTCTGAGACAATATTTCCTTGCTCGTGTTTTGTTGTATAAGTCACACGTCTTTATTCTCTGTTTAAAATCTTCATCTGAAGGGAATCGGCGGTATGATTTTAATAACGCGAATGTTGCCTGAACATTTTCCACATATTTATCTTTTTTAAGATTTTTCGAAAATGTCGCAAATGTCTTATTCATTGAGTTCGTTGGGATATCACAGATAACCCTTCGAAATACATATGACTCGATGAACCGGACGATTTTCAGGAAATCATCCTTAGTTAATAATTGCGAGACGTAATCATGATATAATTCAAGCAGAAGAGGATATGCAACATCGACCTTTAATTCACGAAGGTCAAAGAAAGATCTTTTCAAGTCTTTATCTTCTTCCTGACCTAATGCCATTGCACAAAAATATCCTGAATAGGAATAGATATCAGATACCAGAGATTCCACACCGTTCTTTTCGATCTCCGGTGTGCGTGAATATTTTTTAAATGCCTCGTAGACCTGGTCAATTTTTGGGATATCTCCGCCGGTTTTTACGGTCAGGTAATGACGGATAAAACCATCAAATTCCTGTCCGTATGCTTCCTGACCAAATTCAACCTCCATGGGACGCCAGTAATTTTCATAGAGTTTTGTCTGTAATTCTGGCTCCAATCTCATCAGGATATAATTTCGAATCAGATCGGCCTGGGTAAGTTCCCGGCCTGTTGAATTCATACTTTCGAAGATGAGTTGCGGGTTATCCTGATCCCGATCCAACGCAATATCTACCACCAGAAGTTTTGCGACCCCTTTACATATCGCTTCGATTTCTGATTGCGAATCGGATATTAACTTCTCGAAAAGTGTAAAATTATTAGTTATCCGAATCGAAACCTCTTTGGGAGGATGCTTTTCACCGACTATTGAAATCAGGGAATCCTTATCGGTTTGCGAGAGGATCAGTTTATACCTTTTTTCTCCTTCTTCCAACGAATTCAAGAGGTAATAATTACGTAATTTTTTCGGGGAGAAGCCTTCCACCGGCTCCCTCGCCCCTTCTTCCAGACTGTCAAGGAATTTTGCCAGTGCTGCAATGAGAAGAGTGATGGTTGTAAGACGTTGTTGTCCATCAATAACCAGGAGCGGAGACTGGCTTGTCACCTGATACAGTCCTTTTTCGATGTACACAATAGAGCCCACAAAATGGGCTGAAATCTCATCATTGCTCCCGGTTCTGATGATATCATCCCATAATTGTTTACATTCTTTTTCTGTCCAGGAGTAAGTCCGCTGGTAAATCGGGATTATAAATTGAGGAGATTTTTTTAGAAAATCAATGAGTTTTGCTTCTGTTGCTTTCATGGCTGATCACATAGTAGTTGAATAGGAAAAAATTGAAAGTATGAGTATTTCTGTCATGCAGTAGCCTCTATTAATTTTTCCGGGTTATCAATAGGAAGTTCTCCGGAGAGGAGTTTTGGGAGGAGGGTGTCACGGATAGAGGAAAGAGAATTAGACTCTTTTTCATTAAAAGAAATTTTCTCTAAAAGAGGATTTACAATATTGTGAAAGGAAATAAGAATTTCCTGTGAGGGAAGTAATATTTCTGATTTTGAGAAATGATCTGCTTTTACAGCAGGATATGCACTCCCATCAGCGTTATTTGTCAAATATTCAATAAAAAAATCAGTTGTAGTCGAGAAAAACACATATGATGATGGTACCTTATTTGGGGTCAGAACCGCAAATCCTGTTGAAACTATTGTGTTAGGATGAGGATTTGAAATGTATAAATATGACCGTCGATTGGGACGGACACAAGACCAAATTGTATCTCCATGATTGACAATTCTCTGTGCCCGACTTGGTCTTTCCTTTAAACAGTACTCCGTTATATTCTCTAATTTTCCAACATTGACTGAAGATATGTCGATATAATTTATTTTTGAAAAACAATAATCTAAACCAATGGTTTTTTCATTAACACGAATTAAATCATTTAATTGAGATATTTTCCACCCTTTCGGGATCTCCTGTCCCTCCACCGTCTCGAACTCGCTCGGGAACAGGGCCGCCGTCGCCGCATCCATCCCCTCGGGCTGCCGGTTCTCGGCCTTGGCCCGGACCGGGTCGAAGTTGATGAACCAGCTCGTGAAGATGGCCCGGGCGATGGATTCGAGGGTTTCGTTCATCCGGCGGTTGAGTTCGATCTTGTCGTCGAGGGTGCCGAGGATGTGGGCGATGGCTTTCTGGGTAGGGAGAGGAGGGAGATGCAATTGCATTGATTTCAATTGCCCTAGATTAAAACC
>CAYWHV010000472.1:0-2353 GCA_964458045.1 uncultured Methanospirillum sp. | reverse complement strand
TGCATGAAGGGCAGGGTCCGCCACAATCGATCTCTTCCTCTCCCTGGTTTAAGATGCCGTCCGTGCACGAGGGAGGCTGACAGGCTCCATCCACACACCGCCCTTCACATTTATGCCGGTAACTGCGAGCATTGCATGGCCGGGTCGTTGTCGGGGATTCTATCTGAAATTCAACCAGCCATTGTTCATCTGCACAACTATCACATTGCTCACCAATACACCCGGCAACCTCATAGTTCACCCCTCCATCGGTGTCCTCACAGACACAGGCCCCGTCCCGGCATCCGTTCGGGCAGGTATATGTTTCAGACTCTGTAAAAAAGCCCCGTGATTCAGAATACCCACAAGAATATTCACGCAGGGATGTCTCATCAACACATACATCGGTCATACCTCCGGTAGTTCCGGCCTCATAATAATCCACCCCGCCGTCTGTATCTGAACAGGAACAGATCCCATCAGTGCATCCACCCGGGCAGGGAATTTCAACCTCCTGCACACCATCTTCGGTGCAAATATACTCAATGAGAGCCGTTCCGTCTTCTGAGCACCGGTCTTCTCCAGCTTCCTGGCATGAGCAGCTCCCGACCATAACTGGTAGTCTCTCACCTGCTGCACCCCCCTGATAGACTGTTCTCGTGTCACATACTTCGGAATAGACTACTCCCCTGGTAAAAGGATCGAGTCCGCCATCAGTATCACCACATCCACAACCGGAAGAATCTAAAAGGTCATACTGGTCTTCCCAGTAATATACATCTCTCCCTTCCTCAACACTATATCTTGAAAGCTCCCGACATGAAATACCGGATGGAGAATAGATCTGGTCACAACAGAATGCATCACCGCTGGCAAGCATTACCGAACAGGAATCACAGACATCCCCAATACCATCACCGTCAGTATCCCGCTGCTCAGGGTCAGGGTCATCAGGACAGACATCAACAAGGTTTCCAACCCCGTCTCCATCACTATCGCCCCCGATAACCGCTGTACCAACAACCAGTCCGGATTCAGGTAAGGAATAAGTCGGAGTTCTGGTCGGAGTAACCAGAAGCATCTCTGTTACCGGAACCGTCATCTGTAAGGTTTGAGTTGGAGCAGGAACAGATGTTTGAGTTGCGGTTGGAGCGGTAGTCATTGGCAGGGGAGTAACCCGTGGCTTTTGGGTCACCTGTGTTATCATTACCTCCGGGGAAAGGGTTTTTACTGCAGTCACCGCTTCAGGGGTCGGAGTTGGTTTTAACGAACGAGTAGGTGTTGCAGTGGGGGAAATGGTAACCAGAGTCAGGGGTTTTATCACCGTCCCTGTAATAATGCTCATTTGGGTCGTATTATTACGAAAACAGTACAAAGCCTCTCCGGTTTTTGTTTTCCCGCAGGAGATCATCTGTTCTTCACATGGTACCATATTCTGCACTTTTGCATCTTTTGCAGTCAGACATTTACAATTTGCAGGACAATCTGCTGCATATGCAATCCCCATAAGGAGTAAAATGATGCAGATCCCCATAATGATCCACTTGTGTTTCATAGAACCACTTTATTGTGAATTATCATGAGCTTATATAAGCATATTCTTGAAAAATCAGCAAAGATAATCCGATTGTAAATTCAGATTCAGGTATCAGTGAATGGAGAGAATTAAGGGACAAATCGTATGCGAATGGGGAAAAGATCATGCGCACACAATGGATTTACATCCGGGGTATTTGAACCCATCATCGATTCTGTGGGTTTTATCCGGAAAATCTGATATCTTCTCTCTGCTATCGTGAGCTCTGCCTAAGAGAGGGCCCTAAATAATTATCTGGGGGGTAACCGTTTTCAGTCACTTATTTACCCTATCCTCTCCCTCCTTTTTTATGGCATTTCGATCACAATATCTCCTCATTTTTTTCCTCATTATCTCTGCCCTACTCGTCATGCCGGTTATGGCGAAAGACACCCACAATCCGGTACCTGAGTATGAAATAAAGATGGCAGAGTTCTTTTATCCTGACAATGTAGTATCCCATATCTATCATGCAACCATCGATCCGCACTGGATTCGATCTGATGCATTCTGGTATGCTGATACAGGCCGTGATACGACCCAGTTCTTTCTGGTAAATATCTCTCAGGGCTCCAGAAAGATGATTATTGATGCAAACCGGCTTGCCAGAGCCCTGGGATCTGCAACCGGAAAACAGATCTCACCCTCTCCTCTGCCCATCCATGAGATGGAGTTGTCATCCGATGAAAAGATCCTGCAATTTACCTCCTTTGATACGTCATGGTCCTGCGATCTGTCATCATATGCCCTGACAAAGACAACCCTTCCGGATGAGATTACAGCCGGCATTCCATCACC
>CAYWHV010000471.1:0-2355 GCA_964458045.1 uncultured Methanospirillum sp. | reverse complement strand
ACATTCCGTGAGTTTCTTGATGGCAGATGCAGGACAAGACCCGAACTTGTCTCGATCATGCGACATATCGAGAAATCAGACCGGATGGAGCAGAATAGTCCGGTTTCCCGTACCAGTCCGTTCCTTGCCACATCCGGAGACAGTATTCACCGGGTGGAAGTCAGGCGGTTTGCCGACCGGCTGGTTGAGCGATACATCCCACCGGTTGCAGATGTTGCGGTTCTTATTCCCTGCTCAGCAAAAAAGCCCTACAGTCTCTCCCAATCTCACCGAAAGTTCAGTCAGGCCATCGCAAGACGGGCTCATGAGCTGATAATGACCTCTCCTCTGGGACTTGTTCCCCGTGATCTTGAGCTCTGTTATCCTGCAGCGGCCTATGATGTGCCGGTCACCGGATACTGGGACCATGAGGAACGGTACCAGATTACCCAGACTCTGGTCAGGTACTTTACCAGACATCCCTACCGCCGGGTCATTGCCCATCTGGATGGCGATGCACGAATCATTGCACAGGATGCAGCCGACCAGGCAGGGTTTGAGATAGAATTCACCTGTGAGAATGACCGCCTGACTGATTATGCATCACTTCAGGCATTAAGCGAGGCCCTTACCGGAGAGCGGAAGGTCAAGTCACACCTTGTCAAAGGGATGATCTCATTCCAGTTCGGGTATGACCTCAAGGCACCAAACCTTGAAGTAAAAGGGTCATATCCGGAGCAGGTGGTAAAGCGGGGCAGAAACCTCTACTTCTCAACAGACCCTGCTCATGGCATGATGAGACCTACCTTTGACGGCTGGTCGCTTATTGAAACCGGGTACCGGGTATATATCGATGACTTCGTCCCCCAGGGTGATATCCTGGCACCGGGTGTTATTGATGCCGACCCGGTCATCCGTCCCGGAGATGAAGTGCTGGTCATCGGAGATAAGGCCATGACAACCGGACGGGCAGCTATGAGTGCAGATGAGATGATCCGATCCTCTCGTGGCATAGCAGTCCGGGTGCGTAAAGTAAAGAAGCTGGACGGGTAATAAATAAGGGCACGAATAATTTTTTCCGGATGTGACAGCTGGTGTATATAATCGAAAAATCGCTCAAATTATCCGAAAATGTCTATGAGATATGGGTAAACGCTCCCCATGTGACCCGGAATGCGAAGGCCGGTCAGTTCGTTATTATACGGACTGATGAGAATGGTGAGCGGATCCCCCTGACAATCTCAAAGATTTCCGGAGATCTGGTCAGAATCATCTTCATGGCGGTTGGAAAAACCACGCATGCCCTTGCTGCAATTCCTGCCGGAGGTGCCATCAGCGATATTGCCGGTCCACTGGGATGTCCGAGTGAGATAAAGAAATTCGGAACCTGTGTTCTGGTTGGCGGTGGTGTTGGTATTGCATCAACACCTGTCATCGCACAGGCCTTAAAAGAGGCCGGTAACCGTGTTATTGGGATCCTTGGAGCCCGGAATGCTGATTTTCTTATCCTTGAAGACGAGATGGCAGAGATCTGTGACAAACTTCTCATTGCAACAGATGACGGGTCAAAAGGTCATCACGGATTTGCAGCCGACCTTTTGAAACAGGTTATTGCTGAAGAGAAGGTTGATGCGGTCTGGATCATCGGTCCCACCATTATGATGAAAGTCACGTCCAATGTGACCCGTGAACCGAAGATCAAGACCTTTGTCTCGCTCAATCCCATCATGGTCGATGGAACCGGTATGTGCGGCTCCTGCCGGTGCGTTGTTGACGGGAAGACAAAGTTTGCCTGCGTGGATGGGCCGGAGTTTGATGCCCACCAGGTCGACTTTGACAACCTTATGCAACGCCAGCGGTATTACATGGAGCATGAGAAGGAAGCCCTGGCACAGTGGAAAGAGCACCAGTGTACCTGCGGAGGGCAGCATTAAATGGGAGATCGAAGCGTTGCTGACCGTCTGAAGGACTTTGGAGAGGTTGACAACGGACTCTCCCCTGATGAGGCCATAGAAGAAGCAGGCCGGTGTCTCCAGTGTAAAAAACCGGCATGTGTTGACGGCTGTCCGGTAAACATTGACATTCCCGCTTTTGTCGCCCTTATCGCGAAAGGAGAGTTCTTATCTGCAGCAGAGAATATCAGGCAGCAGAACCTTCTTCCGGCAATCTGTGGGCGTGTCTGTCCACAGGAGACCCAGTGTGAGGCGCTTTGTATCCTTGGAAAGAAAGAGACTCCCATCCGGATTGGTCAGCTTGAAAGGTTTGCAGCAGACCAGGAACGGGCAAAGGGTCTCACTGTCCCGGCACGAAAGACCACAACCGGAAAGCGTGTCGCCGTTATTGGTTCAGGACCGGCAGGCATTGTTGCAGCCGGAG
>CAYWHV010000470.1:0-2356 GCA_964458045.1 uncultured Methanospirillum sp. | reverse complement strand
CCCCAGAAATAAAACCGTTGATGAGAGTTACATATCTACCGGTCCAAAAACTTCAGTATATCGCGGATATGGATTTTTGAATATCTCCGAGACACGACTTGTGCCGGGCAGAAGGGTATGGTTCACCAGTTACAAACTGGCCTCCAAATACCCATAATGACAGACATTGCAATATATTTAAAAAGGAGTTCCTTACTTTGCTCTTTTTGAACGAGAAAGGTGGAGGTATGTAAGATGGTCGTTAAACCAATAAACTACGAAATAACCCTTGAAAGTCAGGATTTATCAGACTTTGAAGAATATAACAAAAACCCTACTTGTACTGACGCCGGTCTGCTTTTACTAAAGCAGGCTGATAAATTAGCGGCGAGTTGGGAATAGACAATCCTCCTAAAAAAATCGAAAGGGTATCTGATCTGTGCAACACCCTCTCGAGTAAAGTTATGGGTCTGAGCCGTGAAAACCATGATTGCATGTCCCGTTAAAATGATAGTATGTGCTTTCACTCACCCGATTTTGACATGAAACTCATCATCGGCAGTGCCATCATAAGTATCATTGCCATCATCTTCTTCTGGTTCGTCATTTATGGAGAATTCCCCTGGGCAGATCTCTTTGATCCGGCAGGTTCCATCAATGCATCAGTCTCTGATAACGACACACCACTTGACCCGGCTCTGGAGAAGATTGCCGCAGTTCAGTCATATTTTACCGACATGGGAACAGCGATGATGAACGGATCCTACTGGCAGGGATGAGCCTCGTCCTGCCCTGTCTATACGGCAGGCAGACTGACCTTTGGCATAGCAACATTACCCATTTTCTGCCATCCCGGCAGCGATCTCATCCACCAGTTCTTCCCCAAATCCGGGGTATATCCTGATTTTATTCAGATCAAAGGGGACAGCAAGCCGTTGCAGCCGGGCATAATCACCATCCGGTGCCTGGCAGGGCCGGATCCCGGTAAAGATAAAACCAGCGTTCTCCGCAAGCTCAAAGACCAGGCCGGTTGCAGGCTGGGAGAGTGGCAGATCAAGATCAACCACTTCTGCTCCGGCAAGTGCCACCATATCTTCGCATACCCGTTGAATTTCACCCCACTGCCGTTCATCAGCGGTGATAACGGTGATGATCCCTTTCTGCAGGGTCCGGTCATATTGGATAATGAAATCCCCGGACATGGATGCAGGTGCCGGCGTTCCCATCGTGCATTGCTGGCCAAGTTTCTCATACCGTGTGTCTGCTATCGCCTGGTGACGGACCGGAATGAAAACCGTTTGTGCAGGAGGAGGTACCAGATACTTGAAGGAGTGAAGGTAGGATTCCCGCTGGGGAGGAGTTTCATCATTGACCAGTGCTTTGAACAGACGGGGCGGGCAGGCGGCAAGGTCCAGACCACAGGGGACACACCGGAGCATAAAGGCCCCTTTCTGGCTCTTATCATGGCTGGTGACCGCGTTGTAGGATATTCCGGACAGCCCCATCTGTCCGGCCTTCTCCACGATGGCATTGGTGAGCGACTCCATGAGTCTGCGGCCCCGGTGGGCAGGGGATACGACCAGAAGACCTATTTCAGCCATCTGAACCGGTTCAGGACGGATAAGCCCGATATGTCCTGCTACTGTGTTGTCTTCACCCACGGCAACATAACTGGTCACCCTGCCGGTCCGGTTCAGTTCAAGCAGCCCCTCAGGCAGATAAAAGTCCTCGTTCTTGTAGGTATACCCATATACAAGCCAGAAGAGCCGGCAGACCTGCGATGCCTCCTCAGGTTGCATCGGCCTTATGGTATACTGCTGGGGAGGAGCAATGGCAATCTCCCCGATATCCTTAATCATCCCGGCCTCCACCGGGGATTGGAACTTTTTGACCAGGTGGAGCACCTTTCCCCGTTTTCCCAGGTTTTCCAGCCTGACCTCATCAACCATGTTCCTGATGATCTGAAACCCGAGTCCATGCGGTGACCGGATCTCACCATCAGGAGTTATCGCATCAGGATATTCATCAGGGGATTCATGAAAGGGGATCCCCTCATCACGAAATGAGAGGGACAAACCAGTAGGGGCGATGGTTCCTTCAATAAATATATCACCAGGGGTACCATCCGGATATGCATGTTCCACGATATTGACAAACGCTTCCTCAGATGCAACCTCGAGGTGATTGAGATCGGAATCAGAGAGGCCGGCTATCCGACAGATCTCACGGATGTATCCAAGAAACAGATGAAGGTACCGTTTATCCGCCGGGATGATTAACCGGGTGGTCGGAGGAGACCCGGGATTGATACTGTCAGGTACACCCACAGTAACGGGGATGGCTGAGTCAGGGGGCATACCTTTCTTCTCTTTCAGTA
>CAYWHV010000469.1:0-2362 GCA_964458045.1 uncultured Methanospirillum sp. | reverse complement strand
TACCTGCTTCTTTCTGCTATTATCCCTGGCAGGGTTCTGTATTGCCGAAGAGGCTCCGGAGTATTCATTATATCTTCAGGGTGGGGAATCATCCATTGCTGAAGATGCGGATGGAGGAATGCAGATTACGATTCAGGATGTCGTCCCATTTATCTTTTCAGCAAGCGGAAATAAGAGTCTGTTACTCCCGGTCAGACAACTGTCTCTTTATTCGTTCCCGATGAATGCTGCACTTGTCTTTTCCGGGCCTGATGGGGAATCGGTCTCGCTGGTACAGATCTCAAATCTCTCCTTATCTGATGGTAACAAAGAACTCACCTTGCAGATAGCCCCTCTGGAATTTTATGAAGGAGAGATGCTCAAAGAGGTTGCAAAGAATGCTATACCGATTACCAGCGTCGATGAAGAGATGATGAAATCTGTTGGTGTTTATCTGGAGGGGTCTTTTGATGCCCCCGATAATGTAGACTGTCCTCCGGGTTGTAGATGGAATGAACATTATTGCGGCGATTTCAGGGGATGGATCTGCTGCCCGACCGGTCCTTGTACGGCTATTGGTAATGATTGTGTGTGTTAAATAATTTTTTTACTTTTTTTGGGGGGGATGTTTGTTTTTTGAAGAGAGAATACCTGAATTTTGATGATGTGTCGTCAGTAAAACATCGTCCCGATATCCTCTTGGTTCGTTTTCATTGTGTTGATAAGACTGATGACTCTCATGCAAACTTTTTTTGACATGATGATGAAAGTTATACATAATACAGGGCTAAAAGGACGTTTATGTTAATTGAGATGATGATGACCCAGGTTCTAACAATAAGTGATATCCGTAAACTGGGATATGATGCATTAATTGATGCAGCCAGATATATCAGAAGCTTTGAAGAAGGTTTTGGATTGAAACAAAGCACTTGAATCAGTAATTATTTGGTGAAACTTTTGATGCAATAAATGCTGCAAATCCTGCAGAGTTATTCACTAGCATCATCCTTGAAATCCTTGATAATCTTCTCCATGGAATTCCTCGGCTTCATGTGGATCTGAAATAAATTTAGACTTTTTTTGGGACATGGTTTATTCATGCAATTGCCTCATCAGTCATTACTAATTTTTATTGAGTTCATAATGCTCATAATGCTCAAGTGAGCACATTCTTATAATTCCCAACCAACATAAGAATACTGAAAGATGAACAAAATTCCAAGCACAGGTATCCACCTTGAAAACACATCGAAGAAGTAAAAATAATGACTCAATTATGCCCATGAAGACGAAATCGAAATTATCTTTTAACATGCAATCGTTCTTAATTTATATACTACACCAAATACTATGAACCAAAGTTTGCTACTTTACATAAACATCCATAAACTAAAGCCACTTTCAGAATGCCAGCAATCAGCAATGATAACACAATCGCCACTTGTAAGTATTATTGCCGGTTCAGAGGTAAGAAAACCCGAGACACATACGAGAAATAGGATTTCTCAAACATTGGTTAATCAAGTGGGTCTATTTTCGATTATTGCGTGCTCGCTCACCGATAATATTGCAGCGAATATAAAAAATTATAATTTGATTGGTTATTTACTGAAAATTAGGATTATTTGGAAAAAGACTGGATTGGCATGTACATTGAACAAATGCATTTGTAATTTGTTGCAAAATGGCATGATTGTGAATTACTGGTTAGAGGAAGGAGCCGAGCATTTAACCAGAACGAATCCTTTTTATGAAAAACTATTGGTAAAAGTATGAAATCTAAATTTAATGATTTTTCAGAATTATTTAAATGTGCCACAGGAAATTCACCATACCCCTATCAAGAAAGACTTGCAACATCAGAGAATTTTCCGGACATAATTGAAGTGCCGACGGGTCTTGGAAAAACTGATGCGATAATACTTGGATGGATTTGGAGAAGACGATTTGCAAAGACAGATATTCAGGCCCAAACACCGAGAAGACTGGTATTTTGTCTTCCTATGAGGGTTCTTGTTGAACAAACCAGAGATAAGGTCGAAGATTGGCTTCATAATCTGAATCTCTTAGGGACTAATACAAAGTCTGATGAAGACCGAATTTCGGTTACTGTCTTGATGGGAGGGGAGGATAAGCAAAACTGGGATCTCTTTCCTGAACAGGACGCGATTATCATCGGGACACAAGATATGCTAATTTCACGTGCTTTAAACCGTGGATACGGCATGAGCAGATACAGATGGCCCACTCATTTTGGACTTTTAAATAATGATTGTCTGTGGGTGATGGATGAAATCCAACTCATGGGAAAAGGTCTTTCTACCACCATACAACTTCAGGCATTCCGTAATAAGATTGGAACAATAGATTCTCTTCCAAT
>CAYWHV010000468.1:0-2373 GCA_964458045.1 uncultured Methanospirillum sp. | reverse complement strand
CCTTGCTGCCCTTGGTGCGTACGGAATTACTGTTTGTCTTGCCGGGACAGCTTCATCCTTATCCGGTCTGAATAGTTCATATCTGAATACCGGGGTTGCGATTACGCTTGTTCTGGTGTGTGGTATTCTGACCGGTCCCTTCGGGCTTGTCATTCTCATGCTAGCAACGGCAATCGGGATGATACCTGAGATGATTACAGTCTCACGGGTTCCCTGCATGGGAGTTGTTACCATTCCGGTCATTCTCTATTCATTCGGAGTGGTGATGATCTAAATGACAGAAAAAAAGGATGAGAGGATATTGCGGTTCTGGTACGAGGCCTGTCATCAGGAAGATTCAGAGTCTCTGAAACCAACCTCATCATCCTGGCAGGATATCATTGAGAATGTTCGCCACAGCCGCGATAATTCAGAATTACTCTCCCTTCCGGTGTGGGGGGAGGCAGTTAATGCCGGGGTGGTTCCTGACCGGAAAGGATACCTGTCCCTCCTCAGGGATGTTGCAATCGGTCTTACTATTCGTGATCTTGAAGAGCGATGTGATAAAGATGAGGCAGCGCTCATTCATCTCATCAGAATCCTTGACGAGATAGATCAATCTATATCGCGTCTTTCAGAGAAGATCGAGGATTATTATATTGCACTTCATCCAGCTGAACTCTCCGGGTATGAACGGAGTATCAGTTCTCTGATAGAAACCCTGTCAAAAGATCCGACTCATCCACTGGGCCATCTCGCGAAAAATATCCAGAGGCTTCGTGAATCCCGGACTCTCATCTCTCAAAATGTTCGTGACTATGCAGCAAAATCCCTGCCAAATATGTCGGCATTATGTGGCCCTCTTGTAAGTGCCCGTCTTCTTGCGATAGCTGGCAGCAAACACCATCTTGCCTGTATGCCTGCCGCTTCTTTCCAGGTACTCGGAGCCGGACCATCATTATTTATGCATCTGACAAGCGGGACAAATCCCCCGAAACATGGCATAATATTTCAGTATAAGGGGGTCCATCATGCAAAAAGGCAGGTCCGGGGAAGGGTGAGCAGGGTCCTTGCATGTCAGCTGGCAATCGCTGCGAGGATTGATCATTTCCGTGGTTCTCCTGATGAGGAGTTTATCAGAAAAGCTGGTGAGAAGATAAGCAGGGCAGGGAAGCTGGTATGATCTGGCAGGATGGAAAATTATTGTCTTCCGGAGCAATTTTGCCCGGAGATCGTGTTCATCAGGGAATGCGGTTATGGGATCCGGGCCATAGCAAGGTTGCCGCATTGTGCCACATTCATGGTGAGCCTCCTGTCATAGATGCCCGCATCCTGTATCTTGGCGCTGCAGCAGGGTCAACGGTTTCATTCCTGTCTGATTATGCCGAGGTAGTGTATGCAGTTGAATTCTCTCCACGGCCGGTAAGAAGTCTTGTCCGGGTTGCCCAGACACGGTCCAACATCATTCCATTATTTGAAGATGCACGGTATCCCGAGCGATATCTTCCCTTTGTCGAACCGGTGGACATTCTCATTCAGGATATTGCCCAGCGTGATCAGGCCGATATTGCCATTCGGAATCTTGTTTTCCTTAAGCACGGTGGTAATCTGATACTCTTTTTAAAATTGTTATCAATGGGGATTGAGAAAAAAAGGGAGGACTGGATCGCTGAAGTGGTGTGTTTCCTTGAAAATGCCGGAATTGCAGATCCCAAGGTTATCAATCTGGATACGTATCATACCGGTCATGTAGCCGTGTGGGGGATGTATTCTCCCTGAAAAAAATTTGAAAAATGATAGCCCGAAGCAGATTCGAACTGCTGTCACAAGGTCCAGAGCCTTGTATGATTGACCTCTACACTATCGGGCTGAAGCCTCTATATGTTATCTTCTCTTGTTTATAATAGTTTTTACGTGCCGAGAAATTTCTCATGGTATTGATGGATTCGATGCGCGAAACGATGCCAATGGGTCACTATAGATAATGGTTCTGTTCAACCGTTTATGGGTGCCGATCAGTAAAACGTATGAAATTTTGAGAATATGAAAAATTGAGGTCGCTGTTTATCATTTTTGAGGGGTTCCATACCAAAAAGGATATAAAAGGCACTTCACAAATATCTAGTCATACTTCGATTTCTCGGAGTAGAGTATCTGTCCGGTGAACAGTCACCAATAACAATGGCTGATCGGCGGACGGATGCGAAATCGAACGTATGTTCGGAGGACATGTAATGAACGCAAAATTTGCAGTTGTCATGATGGTGCTTGTTGCACTTGCACTTGTTGCATTTCCGGCATCTGCAGCAATCAACAAGATCCCAGCCGGAGGAGAAGTCTTCCTTGGTGAGAAGGGACTTGATGTCTCTGCAGCAGCCGGTGGCGCCAGCCAGA
>CAYWHV010000467.1:0-2376 GCA_964458045.1 uncultured Methanospirillum sp. | reverse complement strand
TGTAGTGGCCTCCATCAGAGCCGGGACCTGCATGTCTGTGATACAGGACAGACCCCATTCGTCCCGGCTAACAGATATTTTACACCGGACTTATTGATTCTGTAAATATATAAATGATGAGAGTGGTTAGCATGTCACATGTTACCCCACATAATATTTCCCGTCAGGCTGTCTGATCCGGCTGTTCCTGGGCGGTTTCTTTTGTGAGTGGAATGATGTTTTTGAGCAGATATTTTACCAGGATGGAGACCGACGGATTGCCCGCAGAAAAGATCCCGATCTCCTGTCCGTCCAGTTTGCCGATGATCAGCGTATCCTGCCGGTCCGCATGGATGGTCAGCTGGAACTCCGGTTCGGTCCCGGACCCGTCGGTATTTCGCGCATCCATGAACTCCTTCATATCCGGATGAAGTTTGTAGCACCGGATCGGAAACATATCCGGATCGGTGTCTTCGGGAACGATCAGGTAGAGGTCGATCTTTTTCGAGAGATTTTTCAGATTCCAGATATGCTTTTTCACGTACGCCGTGTCGTGACAGATCATCACGATCTCTTTTTTGCTCCGGGAAAACATCATCCGAAGAAGACTGTCGATGGCCCAGGTATTCTGGAGAGTATGCGAAAGCAGCGGCCGATGATGCTGGAAGGTGATCCTCGAATGGAGATACTGTTCGACTTCGTTGAGCCGTTCGAGATTCTCCTGTCTCAGCCGGTTGAACGTCTTGGTGATGTCGTGGATAAAAAATCTCGAAGGTCCCTCTTCTTCTGCCGTACCGACAAATCCCTTCTCCTCGAGATTTGCGAGTGCTTCGTAGACTTTGTTTCGCGGGACCTTGCTGATCTCGTGCATTTCACGGGCTGTCGCCACTTTTAATTCGAAAAGAACCGCGTAAACTTTTGCCTCGTTTTCGGTCATTCCGATCGATTTCAGTTTTTCAACGAACTCCTGCATGCTTCCCTCTCCTATGATAATTATGGGTTTTTCATGATGAATAATTGGTGTGTTGTTACGTTTTATGGTAACACTAATTATATATGTGTTTGTGCCGATTTTGTAATAACCAGTTGAAACATATCTGGGGTTCTGAAAATCGGAGCCGGATATGATGCGGGATTCTGAGCAACAAGGTCCCGCCCGGATTTTATCTCCAAAAAAAGTTACCAAATGATCGAAAAAAATGCGGGAAACGATGGTGTTCAGCGATATGCTGTAACCATTTTAGGTACCGCACTGATCCTGCGTAACGGGAAAGGGATTCATGGAAATACTAGATACAACCATCAGGGACGGGGGATATGCAGTTGATTTCAACTTCTCCTGTTCAGACGTTAGAAACATCTCTTCCAAACTGGAAGAGATGGGCATAGGATTGATCGAAATCGGACACGGGATGGGACTGAACGCCAGTTCACCCAAAAACGGCATCGCCGCCCAGACCGATGAGGAATACATGCGTGCAGCCGGCGAGGTGCTGACGAAATCCAAATTCGGGATGTTCTGCATTCCGGGCATTGCACGACTGGAGGATCTGCAGCTCGCTGCAGACTGTGGGGCCTCGTTTATCAGGGTCGGCATCAATGCGGATCAGATCCCGCTGACCGAGCCGTACATCCGCGAAGCAAAAGACCTCGGCTTAACGGTGATGACAAACTACATGAAGTCGTACGTTCTTACACCTGACGAGTTTGCGCAAAACGTCATGCTTTCGGAAAAATACGGGGCTGACTGCGTCTATATCGTCGACTCGGCCGGCGGTATGTTCCCGAATGAAATACAGGAATACTATAATACCATACGCGAATATTCCAGCATCCGGCTCGGATTCCACGGGCACAACAATCTCGGACTCGCCGTCACAAACAGCGTGTACTGCGCAAAGCTCGGATTCGATTTCATCGACTGCTCTCTGCAGGGGCTTGGAAGAAGTTCCGGCAACGCCTGTACGGAAATGTTTCTCGCGATCCTCGAGAAAAACGGGTATCAGACCGATGTGGATCTCGTAGAATTATTTTCGGCAGGATACGATCTTCTCCGGCCGATCACCAATAAAGAACTCGCGGATCCGTTTGATTACGTCTGCGGATATGCCGGGTTCCACACCAGTTATCTGAATCAGATCCACACCTGCGCAGAAGAGTTCGATGTGAATCCGTTCCGTCTGATCATCGAATACTCGAAACACGATCAGGCGAATATGGATTACGATAAACTGTGCAGCGTGGCAATGGGACTGCAGGAAAACACCCGTCTGCGGCGTGCCGACCATCCGAGCTGTCCGAACTGTGCAAGCTGAGTTCTGCCTCTACTACACCTCACTCATTTTAAAATAGGAGTTACGCGGTGTGATCTCAAATGAAAAAACTGACATAATTATG
>CAYWHV010000466.1:0-2383 GCA_964458045.1 uncultured Methanospirillum sp. | reverse complement strand
TCATCAACATTTCTCGAACATGCACAGGCACTGTTCTTTACCCACCTGCATCAGGATCATACGGCAGATTACCCACAATTCCTGGTAATCGGTCCGGGAGCAGGTCTTGGAACAAAGCCGGACCCCATGACGGGTAAAACCACCTATGTCCCTCTGAAGGTATTTGGTCCGGCAAATCGGGGCCAGCTCGAAGAAGATAAAACAGATTTTATCGGGAGGGGCGGTCAGGTCATCTACACCGACAGTGCAAACCCTGATCTCATTACGCCAACACCCGGTTTACGCCAGATGACCAGCCTTATCTGGCAGGCATTTGCCCAGGGAATAAATGATATTACGCTCGATGACGGATACCCGGACTATCGCAGCCTTATTGAAATTCATGAGATCGGAGGAGATGAACCTGGAGATATTCCGCTGCCGGTCTTCGTAGATAACCCGAATGATGATGTCTGTCCGGAGATGAATCCTTTCGAGGTATATCAGGATGAGAATGTCAGGGTAACTGCAATCCTCGTTGATCACCACCAGGTCTTTCCCTCTTTCGCATACCGGTTTGATATGGAGGATGGAACAGTCGTCTTTTCAAGTGATACCGGACCGGATACGAAAGGAAATTTGCAAAAACTAGCACAAGGAGCGGATATACTGGTGCATGAAGTAATTGACCGGGCATGGATAGATCTAAAGTTCGGAACCCCGGTGCCCGGAAGCCAGATGGATGCATTAAAAACCCATATGCTCAACTCCCATACGGCGAACGATGTCGTCGGATCTGTCGCAGAATCGTGTAATGTAACAACCCTTGTACTAAACCATATTGTTCCGGGAAATACCCCTGACGCTCATTTACGTGTGGCAGAAAATAGTTTTTCAGGGGACGTAATTATTGGTGAGGATTTGATGGAGATTGGGCTTGAAAGGGATGTCGAATAGGACATCCATTTCTCATTTTTACTGACTTACAGTCATTCCCGAATCGTAAACCCGGCAGCCCGGACAATATCACACATCTTGTGATCCCAGAGAGCATCATCAATTTCTGTTATTGTCCGGACTTTTTCATCCCAGACCACCTGAAGATCAGGATTTTCTGCATGCAGGTGACGGGTTCCCATAACTCTGCCTGCCCGGTTACCCTGTGGATCAAGAAATAAAAATCTCCAGCACCCGTATTCCCTGCACACATCCGGCCGGGTCAGATGAACCGTGCAATACCAGAGATCATCATCCCTTCCTTGACGAAAGAAGGGGCAGGCTTCAGGGAGATCGGTAAATACCCCTTTGTCATCGAAAAGAGAACGAAGACCCCCGGTCACTTCCACCGTGTATCGTTCCCCGGTATATTCATTCCGGATGAGAAAAGTATAATCGGATATCTCCTTTTCAACAGCCCACATCAGACCAAGATGACCACAGCACTCCCCGCATTGCATACATTCAAAAGCCAGAAAAAGACCTCCCTTTATTCTGATTTTGGCATGAAAACTATATAGAAGAATACGGTCCGGGACATCAAAAGATAACCTTAATGCCAACCGGAAGTTAAACAAACTAGAATGATATACTTTACTGACAGTGATATTGACCGATTAATCGAAGACGATCTTCCAGCAGGAGATATGACAACATTTCTGCTCAAACTGGCTGGAAAGAAAGGATCAATCACATTAATTGCCAGAAATGAGATGATAGCCTGTTGTACTGAGGAAGCAGTACGTCTGTATAAAAAAGTGGGGCTTGACGTCGGTTTTTTTGTCCCGTCCGGAACCAGATTGCAACCCGGGGATAAACTCATCGAAGCTCATGGTGATGCCTCTGCTATTCACATTATCTGGCGGACAGGAAGTGCCATGATCGAGTTTGCGTCAGGTATTGCCGGCCGGACAGATCAACTGATTACTACAGCAAAGAAAGAAAACCCTTCAATATCGGTTGCAGGCACACGAAAACACCCTCCGTTCGTAAAAAAAATGGCATTAAAGGCATTGATGGCCGGGGGAGGAGTGCCGCACCGGACCGGTCTTTCAGACACTATACTCATATTCCGTGAACATCTGTTATTTACCGGCGGATATGAACACCTGCCTGATGTGCTCCGCTCAGTAAAAGAGAAGATGAAAGAGAGAAAAATCGTTGTAGAAGCACATAGCATGGATGAGGCCTTGATTGCGGCAAAATCCGGAGCTGATGCAGTTCAGATGGATAAGAGTGCACAGGATATTTTTACAGAATGTGCAGGAAAGTGTCGTGCAATCAATCCGAATATCTGCATGATTGCAGCCGGAGCCATTAATGATTCGAATGCAGCGATATACGCAAAGGCCGGTGCTGATGTGCTGGTCACCTCATGGATGTATTTTGCTCCTCCGGCAGATATCAA
>CAYWHV010000465.1:0-2388 GCA_964458045.1 uncultured Methanospirillum sp. | reverse complement strand
CTTGCAAATATTATGATGTTTGTTTGGTTAGGTTCAATGGTTTACTTTGCAATGAACGCAGATACAACAAAACCAGAAGAGAAACCTGTGATTACCCCTACGGGAAAGTTTTGTTCAGGGTGTGGCGCTCCTGTAGAATTAGATGCATCTTTTTGTAAAGCATGCGGTGCAAAATTATGAGTGTTTAATCATTCTCGATTTATGATTAAAATTATGAGACAACCCTAAAAATCCATATCAGCGGTGATAAGCATTGTAGATTACTTTAAAGGGAAATCTAAACCACAAGAATCATAACTCGTCTTCAGGTATTAGAATATTCGACTTAGATATCCACAAATATTATTATTCTTCCTTTTTTTGCTCCTAGGGTAGCCCCTCCTCCCGCAAACACATAACGATTACTAATAATCATTTCGTCAACAGTCAATCAAACTGAAAATGCTCATAAATTACTATGCATATAGATCCATATTACGCAATGATAAGAAAAAATAAGCAACCATATGCTAAGCAGACCCTAATTAGATTATGAAAGTTGTTAAAAATTTCAAGGCCTTTAATTCCTAACATATGAAAATCCCTTATTTGATTTGTTGGAGTGCCAGCATACTCCACTAACAGATTCCCCCCTTTTATTATGCAATGAATATAACCCAAAGGGTAGACAATTTCCGTACCACACCAGTTTTTTCTCACCGGACCGGAGATCACACCTTCAGAATCAAATAGCATGGGATACCAAAACCCTGAGAGATAATCATGTCGCTCAATTCCCCTGCAGGTATTGATCAATCAGCCCTCACATGCCTTCTTGACGACGCATGTTTCACCAAAAAACACAGAAAAATCTGGTTTCTCTCATCGATGGGTATCCTCCTTGACGGATTTGACCTGTTTGTCCTTTCAGTCGCCCTGCCTCTCATTATTCATTATTTTGGTGCCTCAGCATTAGAGGCCGGTCTCATTGGAGCTGCTGCAACACTTGGGGCGATAGCAGGGTCTATCATCGGAGGCCGGCTTACTGACAAATACGGGCGAAAGAAGATTTTTCTCCTGGATCTCGGACTCTTTGTTATTGCGGCAATATGCTGCGGTATGGCATGGAGCGTGGAAAGTCTGATCCTCTTCCGGTTCATTCTTGGCCTCGGTGTCGGGGCAGACTATCCCATCTGTGCATCCTATGTCTCGGAATTCATGCCAAAAAACATCAGAGGCAGGATGCTTATCGGGGCATTCTCATTCCAGGCGGTCGGGATATTCCTTGCTGCAGCCATCGGACTATTAATTCTCGTTCTTTATCCCAATGAACTGGCATGGCGGTTTATGCTTCTTGTCGGTGCAATTCCTGCAACCATCATCCTTGTAGCACGACGGGACATTCCGGAGAGTGCCAGATGGCATATGAAACGGGGTGAGACAACGGATGCCATCCGGATTATCTGTAAAACTCTGCATGATCTGCCAGGAGCAATGAAAGACTGCATCTCACAATTCCGGATATCTCATTCCAGCATCAATGAAAAACCGGATGTGAAAAGTCAGCCCTATTCGGTTTTGTTTTCAAAGGAGATGCGAAAAAGGACAATACTTGTTACCGTTCCCTGGTTTTTGATGGATGTGGTCTTTTACGGAATTGGAATATTTACTCCTCTTCTCCTTGCTGCTATGGCATTTGAAGGGAGTGGAACAAATTTCATCGCAGATGATATCCTGGCTACCGAGGGGACGGCATTTCTTGATATCTTCCTGATTATCGGATTTATCCTGAATATTATCCTTATTGAACGCCTTGGACGAATGAAACTACAGATCATCGGATTTACAGGTATGGCAGTGGGCCTTGGTATCCTGATTATTGGATCCCTGTACAATTCAACCATGATTGGTCTTCTCTTTGTAGGTTTTGCGATCTACAACCTGCTCATGAATATGGGACCGAATGCAACGACATTTGTCCTGCCGGCAGAGTTGTATCCGACAGAGATGCGGGCTACGGCCCATGGGTTTGCTGCTGGAATCGCCAAACTGGGGGCTGCTCTGGGTATCATTCTCGTTCCCATACTCAAGGAGGGATACGGTATACCAGTAACGCTTGGAGTCATGCTTGGACTCGTCCTTTTGGCCCTTATTATCACATTCCTGTGCAGGATTGAGACAACCGGGAGATCTCTTGAAGATATTACCGAATAATGAAACACAGGTAAATTTTAAGATATACTCTCATTCCCCTTTTTTTTAATAATATAGAATGGCAGGCACTGGTCCCCAGCATACACCTCCAAACCAGACATTCCATAAAAAACGAAATCTGGAGATGCACCAATCAGAAATAGTTCCATTGTCCTGCATTATCTATAAATATCCAAAAGAAATAGTGTATATTCA
>CAYWHV010000464.1:0-2389 GCA_964458045.1 uncultured Methanospirillum sp. | reverse complement strand
AACTAAAACCATTGATTGGTCTGTACCACCGAAGTGTATCATGGACCTCGAAAATAAAAAAAGACTGGACTCTGGTTACATTTCTACAATCATCAGATCCTGGTCCGGGAATTACCATCAAACAGGATGGTGAAACAAAAGAAGCACTACGGACGAGTATTGGACTCCTTCTTGACGAGCCAATCGAAAGATTATCACATCACGCTCCATTACATGCGACATATCTGCATCAAATCCAGTTACCAGACCCACGAAAACAGATACTTACCTGGATTCATGATCCCATTGAAACAGAAAAGCAGATGAAAGAATCAGGGCAATGGAAACCATTCTGTGGAATATCAATAAAGGAATATAATCTCAATCCGGAAAAGGATGGAGCATTAGTCGGGGCAACCAAGCTTGCGACCCAGGAAGGGAAATGGAATGAGATATGGGATAGATTTACTGAAAATCCAGATAGATATTCAAATATCCCTGATATTCTTTCTACGTTAAAAGTTCCTGCTTTTACCCCGTATCAGGAATCCTGGCCACAGATAAATGAGAAGGAAGAGAATGAGCTCTTGAAAGAATTGGAATCGCTCCTCTCTTTGCCACTCACACAGGCACAAGATCTTATCATTGAACTGGAAGAAAAACACAAAAAGCGAAGAGATTGGGTATGGGCACGGATTGGGAAGGCGGATCTTGCTCATTCTCTCAAGTACCTGTCGAATCTGGTAGAAAATTCAAGACAGATAAAGACTGGCGGAGATTTGAAAACACAGATCGAACGATATGCTGATGAAACATGGAAGATTGATGACGCTGTCCTCTCCGCTATAGCATCGGTTCACAACTCATCGCATCTCACCCTCTTACAAAGAGTCATTGCTCATGTATACAAACCCTGGTTGAACACAACTATTGACGCATTTCAAAAAACCTGGATACAAACCCCTCCAGAGCAGAAGAAAAAAGAAATCCCTGTACAAGCTGGAGTTCTCTACCTTTTCATTGATGGTCTTCGGATGGACCTCGGTCATCGGTTAGTGTCCCTTCTATCTGTTGCTGGATATCATACTACTCTTACCCCTCAATTATCAGTCATCCCAAGCATTACAGAGACGGCTAAACCTGCGGTAATGCCCGTTGCTTCCAAACTATATGCAGGAGATGAACTTACTCCGAAGACAGCTTCAGGAGCTTTTGCACGTATCGAAGCACTCCGTTCACTTCTCAAAGAACATGGATACCAGGTCATTAAAAATGATGAATTGGGCGATCCAACAGGAGGAGGGTGGACAGAATTTGGCAATATCGATCATGAAGGACATGATAAGGGAGTGAGTCTTGCTCATACTGTTGATCGGGAATTGTCCAGAATAGAAGTAAGAATTATCGAATTAATCCAAGCTGGATGGGACAAGATCTATGTTGTCACCGACCATGGCTTTATCTATCTCCCGGGTGGCATGGAAAAAGCAGAACTTCCCGTTGGAAATACAGAGATAAAAAAGGGACGTTGTGCTCTGTTACGTGATAACGCCCAGGTATCATATCCAGTTCTCCCATGGTTCTGGGACAGATCGAAGAATATTGCATGTGCCCCCAAGGGTGCCTGCTTTGAGGAGAATAAGGTCTTCGATCATGGTGGCTTGTCTCCTCAGGAGATGGTAATTCCAGAAATTACTATCATAAAAGGGAGTAGTCTTAAGGATGGTGTGGTCATCGATGAGATTAAGTGGAAGGGAATGCGTTGTAAAATTACCACCCCAACTGGTCCCGGATACATCATAGATATTCGGGAACAGCCCGGAGATGCTTCCTCAACGTTCCTAAAAGATAAGGATGGGAATCCACTAGACCAAATAAAAATTCCGATTGATGGCGTTATCTCCATCGCAATCTGGGATGATACACACGAAGGAAAAAAGGCCTGGATAGTTATTACTGATCAAACAGGGAAGATCATCACCCAGGAAGAGACTACTATTGGAGGGACGTGAGTAAAATGGCCGAATTAGATAACCTGGACGAACGAGTAACCAGGATATTTGATGGATATGTTGTCCGGAAAGATCTGGCACAGAAATTCAGAGGAAGTTATCCAGTCCCTACCTATGTTGCTGAATTCCTTATCGGCCGATATTGCGCAACAACTGATGACGAAGAGATCAAAGAAGGACTTGAAATCGTTCAAAGACAACTCCAGGAACGAATTGTCAGGGCAGGTGAACAGGAGTTATTCAAAGCCCGTGCCAGGGAGAAAGGATCAGTCAAAATAATAGATCTCGTCACCGCACGGCTGGATACGAAAACTGATACTTTTGAGATCAGTCTTCCCTCTTTAATCCTTGATGATGTGTACATCCCTGCTGAAATGGTCTATGATAATGAACGGATG
>CAYWHV010000463.1:0-2396 GCA_964458045.1 uncultured Methanospirillum sp. | reverse complement strand
TTCGACTAATTGCTTTTGTAATTCATATAATTCCTGAGCAAGTTCCTTCATTTTATTTACTGTCAACAACATTTCTTTCTCTTTTTTGTCTTGTTCCGTCTTATTTTTCAACTTCTATTTCAATTCCTTCTTTCTTACCTTATACATCTCATATGATGACGTGAAGATCACCTCAAGATCCTTCATCAGCTTTCCGCATTGGTAGAAATCGGTGATCTGAACGAAACGGACCTCTTTTGGAAAGGTGTAATTGGCAAAGCGGACCTCTGTTGTGGTCCTTGTTTTTGATATGTCGTAGTCCTTGATAGGGAAGGCCGGATTATTGTACAGCTCTGTCAATTTGCTTTCAATGCAATCAATGAAAAGAGTGTGATTTTTCTTTATGGCTTTTCTTGACAATGTAAACGCCTTATAGAATACGGATGAAAGGTTGCGTGCCGACAGTTTGAGTCCCAGATTGTGTGCGATGAGGAATTGGGCATTGGAAAAGCCTGAGATCTCCGTCTTGTCATTAATATCAATCAGCTTGTCCAAGCTGTTTTTCATTATGGCCGAATGAATAAGTGCCGCTTCGCTGTATTTCAGGAAGGATTTATTTTCCATATGGTGGTTTCTGAGCCTGACAATCTGGTCAAATGCCTTATCGAAATTACCGATGAGAAGCTGACGTTCTAATCCGTAGTAATACAGGAATACGTATCCAATGTCAATCGGATTGTCCACATTGCGAAGCCAAGTCAGGTATTTAAATCTTTGTCCCGGATCCAGTCCCCGGTAGTTCGGAAAGTAATCGAGAGGACAGGCCTGGTATTCGGGGCTTACAGGAAGGCATGCGTATATGGTGCTTGGATCTGGAACGTCCTTAGTAATGTCATGTGTTCGGATCTGTCCGTTTTCATCCAATGTAATCTGAATGGCTGACACTCCGTACTCGTAGTATGGAGGGGCTTCCTTTGCATAAGAAATAATAAGTAGGTCTTTGTTTTCTATTTCTCCTTCAATGTATTCCTGACAGCTGTTTTTTTTAACTAAGTCAAAGATGCTCATTAATATTAGGTTTTAGGTTACACAATCTTCTTCATGCGCCCAAAACAAGGGGGCATTATGAAGCTCAGACTTGGTGCGGTTTTAGGTTCGGTAGCGGGGCTATGGGGCAAAACAGGAACTAATCAAAGAGCGGGTGGATCGTGGAGGCTGGGGGAAATATCAAACTTATCTATTTAGGAGATCATCATCTATTTCTTTCTGGGCGTTCTCCATAGTAATTCTATTCATCACGACAACAAATTTTTCAATCGCATCAGAAGCATTCTGGTCATATAAAAGTATCAGATTCTCCCTCTTTTAAATAGGATATTCATTTGACGGGCCAGCTCTTTTCCGGCTCTCTTAAACCCATCACCCATCAAGTTAACTTTAGAACCAAAGGTTCCACCGGTTCCGGAAACGAAAAGCTTACACAACAAATCTTTTTGACCATGCTTTAATATATAACCATTCATGATTACATCACCCTTTTCAGAGATGCTGCTGACTATCAGTATGATTTGGTATTTCGCATTCTCGTAATTCCCAAATTTTACAGAATGACCATAATCGAATATCTGAAGGTTTAAGGCATTCATGAAATCAACGATGAGACCAGGTTTATATTCAGATTCCCACAAGGTTGGCCAATCTCTATCAGATCGAAGGTTTTCTCGATAAACGAAGTCAGATTCACTATATCCATGAATTTTTGCCCTGGAAATATCCAGGATGACATCAATCTCCTTTTCGTTTTTCAAGGATTTGAGTAATTCACGTTCTTCTTTTGTTTGGGCTCCAATGCTAATAACTGATATCAGTATAAAGATAAACAGTGACGATAATTTTTTCATTGTTAACTTGTTCTTAACAATATTCATAATTACTGATTAAAAATTCAAATGAGAAATATTACACCCATAATTATTATGAATATGATAATAAACAGCACCCATAAAATACCCGATGTTGTTGCCTTTTTTTTCTCAGCTTCGATACTATCTCCTTTTAAAACCTTTGCCAGTAGATTTAAATAATCGTTCAATATACTTTCTAAAATTGAGTTGGAGGAAACTGCCCCATAAGCATTTGTGACGATAATTTTAATTTTTGTTTTGTCAGTTTCTGCCTCTTCAAGATAAACATTACATATGGCTGGATTCATGTTTCTACTAATTGAGAATTGATAATTATTAAAAACATCATTACTCTTGCCTTTTCCAACTGGGGAATATTTAAAAGGTAATTCTTCTAAGATAGTGTTGATAGCCTCTTTGACTATCTCAACAGAGAAATTAATAGTTGTTTCTCTTTCTGCTTTTTGGATTGTACTAACTGACGAGTTCATAGGTAATGTAATATGGTAAAAT
>CAYWHV010000462.1:0-2399 GCA_964458045.1 uncultured Methanospirillum sp. | reverse complement strand
ACATCAGCGATATATTTGCGGTATTTGGTGCTGCCCGGATCCAGTTCCATTGCCTCTTCATAGCTGTCTATCGCCTCATCAAACTGGTTTAAAACCTTGTAGGAGTTGCCAAGGAGCAGCCATGCAGCGGTGTAATCCGGACGGATCTTCAGGCATTTCTTAAAGAACTGAATGGCAGAATGGTATCCGCCGATCTTCATGAGAGCCCGGCCCTGGTAAAAGAGGAGATCAGGATCCTGGGGTTTTCTCAGAAGCGCCTCTTCATATGCCTCGATTGCTTCATGGTACTGCCGTTTTTCAAACAGATACCGTCCCTTCAGATCCCAAGGGTACTGGTATGAGGAATGAATCTTTTTTGCCTGCTCAAACAGGCTCATCGCGTCATCGCGTTTTCCAAGGGTCCAGAGTGCCATCCCTTTCTCGTGCAGGGCAGGGCCATACTCAGGGTGGATCTTCAGGGTCCTGTTGCAGATCTCAACTGCTTCCAGGCACCGCATGGGATCCTGGTTCTGAAGGGCGATGAGGCGGAGGACAGACGCCCGCATGGTGAGGGCTTCAGGATTTTCCGGATGAATATCCAGTGCACGGATAAAGCAGTCATCCGCCCGGTCATACTTTCCAAGACCGAGAAATGCTTTCCCCATCCCTACCCAGCATCCGGGATGGCTTCGGTCAAGTTCAATCCCCCGGTTAAACGTCTGAACTGCTGCTTCAAACTTCTCCTTTGCCAGTTGCGTCTCGCCTTTCTGACAGTACGGCGTTGCCGGGCTCCCTTCCTGTCCTCCAATCCAGTCCCGTATCCCCATCAGTTCCTCATTTCTATGGTATTTTCACAGTACATAAAGACTGTCAGAAGAATTCTCCCTGGATGGCGATGACTTCCTGACTGTTCTGTGCCTCTGCGTACGCAGCCAAAGGCTCCTCGTTCAGTTGTAAAAATCTGATACCCCAGCCAATCTTTGCCAGAATCTCCTCTGCCTGTTCCTTCTCTCCAAGAATGACGAGTGCAGCAGCCATGGCTTCAACTGAAGTGAGCCGAAAGGGTTTCCCAAAATTCACCGGATTTGCGGCAAGCAGATATGGGAGGGCCCGTTTGAATCTCCATGAACGGACCTGATCGGTGTTCAGGACCTCCCATGAACAGTCAAGAGCGGTAATCGTCCGCGTCTTTTCCCGGTCAGCTGGCGACAGGGCTTGTTCTGCCGTCGGGTCAAGGATAAGACTTGTCCGTGGAATAGCCGAAAGCCGGGAGAAGAGCCTGACCATCCCGGCCCGTTCAAGTTTTTTCATCGTGCATTTTCTCGGATCACATGAGTTATCCCGGTATGCGAGCAGGGGAATCACGAGGCATCACACTCTCTTTGTTCTTCCGGTAAATGGTCCTGGTCACCCTGATGCGTTCGCTCTTTAATCTCCCGGACGATATCCCGGGAACTGGTGAAAGGAGAGTTGGAATACTCTGATATCCTGACGACCCGGGTTATGATATGCAGTTTTTCGAGTGCTTTTGTCAGTGTTTCAGGGTCAAAGTGCTGATTGCACCCAAGAGTGATGATATCCGGTTGAATCTCCCGGATTGGCCTGAACATATCTTCAAGATCGCCGAGGACTGCGTGGGTGACCGGTTTTAATGCCTCTACCATAATCCGCCGCTGGTCTTCAGGTATGATCGGACGTGGTTTATGGCGGATATTTGCATCACGGGCAACGATGACAAAGAGTTCATCGCCAAGTTTTGCTGATTCCTCAAGGTACCAGAGATGACCGGGATGGAGTATGTCAAATGTTCCGGTTGCAACAACCCGGGTCATGGCACCACCTCAAGGGTGACCGGAGTTCCGTCCGGATAAAAACACCGCCAGTCATCTGGACCATACGGGGTTCCAACGATGATATGCCTGCTGCCACTCACCGCGAAGAAGCGGATATCTGCATCTGATGGCAGGATCATCCCGTTCGGGTGGCTGTGAGCGCTTCCTATTATCTTCAGGTTCAGGGGAACCATCTCAAACGGAACCTGGGCACTTGCCTCTCCCCCGATAGATCCTGGTATCAGATGGATGTCAGAAATGATCCCCGATTCTGCAGAGAGCAGTGCCGCAAACTCACGGGGATGTGATCCCTGGCCCATTGCGAGCAGAAGATCCAGGGTATTCTTATGTATTGCGGAAATATTCATACTTTGATAGTGATCCTTCCTATTCATCGGTTCTGATGATACAAGGCTATTGTGCTCAGAACGGTCCGTCCTGTTCAAAACTTCTTTGGAACCTGAGGGCAAGTTCTGCTTTAAAGAGCTCTGCACCTAAGTACCCGGCATGATCAAAGAGCGATACCCCGTCCGTCTGGAGAATCGTGAATAAAACATCCTGCCAGCGGGTACCTTTAATCGCCTTTCC
>CAYWHV010000461.1:0-2403 GCA_964458045.1 uncultured Methanospirillum sp. | reverse complement strand
TAAATATATTATTGTATTAGAATACCATATGTCACGAGCATATGAAATTATTTATAAAGATAAGATATTGATTTATTCTCTTGAAGGAATGAAAGTTGATGATAAAGAATTTAATGCAGCATCAAAAGATTATGCGATGTTAGTATTAAAATTAATGGGACCGAATTTAAAGGATGAATTTATAGAACTATATGGTAATGAGGAAACATTAATGTTTAATGTTGTTGAATATTTTAATACAAAATTTGAAACTGATGAAATTAGAGAAAAATCTAAACAAAATTTCTTTACAGACACTGAGGATTCACTTGTCAAAAAAGAGGACATAACTAATTATGGAAAGTTTAGATAAATATTTAGATTACTTACATGAACAAGAAGGAGCTGGAAAATTTGTTTCCGGTGAGGTTCAAGGTGCTGTTGGACAATGGGCATTGTGGTCGTTATTAGCAGTTCCTGCAACAGCATTAGCTTGGAAATTAGCTAATGCAATGTTTAGTAAGGCTGATAGAAAATGTGGAGGCCCGATCGCAAGCAGAACACCCGGATTTAAAATTTGTGTTGCAAGAGAAAGGATGAGAGCATTACAGAAACAATTATCAGTTGCACAAAAAGCTCTTAGTGAATGTAGAATGACAAAAAATCCAATATCTTGTAATCAAAAATGGAAATTAGAAATAGAAAAGACAAAAAATAAAATTAAAAGTCAGCAAGAAAATATAAAGAATTTATTGGGTGAACAAGCGAATATACAAGAATTGGAATTACCTACTCCACAAGCAGTAGCTGGTTTTGGAATAGCAATTATAACAATGGATGTTCTTGATAAATCAATCTTTTTAATTAGAAGATTAATTCAAGCATCATATAATAAGTCTGTTAGAAGATGTGGATTATTTCAAACAGATACAGCAAGAAATTTATGTATGGCAAAATTTAAATTACTTCACCAGAAAAAAGAAATTTCGCAACTTACTGGTGTAATGATAAAATGTAATAAAACAAAGTCTCCAAATGAGTGCCGTGAAAAAATTAGTAAGAAAATAGATAAATTAAAACGAGATATACAAATAACTCAAGATAACATCACATCTTATACGAACCAATTAAATACAGAGAAAGGAGAGGCGGCGTTAAAGAAAGCAATGAAAACAACTGCAACCCAGGAAAGAGAATAAACTATGTCATTAATACCTACACAAATTCCAAAAAAACCACATGTCATGATATTCACGAACCGGCATTCATAAGCCGTGAGGTAAACACGATCTGTTGCAGGGTTCTGGCATCATCAGGAACCAGCTCTGCTGCAGTCTGAAAGGCTTCAAAGGATTCTGAATATCTGCCCAGATTCCGTAAAGCCACCCCTTTTTTCACCCATGCAGATGCCATCAGTTTCGAATCATCAGGACTGATCTGGATCACTTCATCACTGGCAAAGAGGGCTTCATCATATCGCTCCAGGGCGTCATAGACTCTGGCCCGCCCAAACCAACCCTTCGCAATCAGGCTGGTATTGTCTGAATAATACATGAATGCGTTGTCAAATGCTTTCAACGCTGCAGAATACTTACCATCTTCCGTTAAGGCTATTCCTTTGTTCACCCAGTTTTCAAAAAAATCTGCAAAAATATTCTGATCGACACTCTCAACCAGATCTCGGGAGATTGTATCATTTGTAAGGATTTCCGTAATCTGAACGTCTGAAGCATGAGCGGCAACACCAGTAATGCTCATCATTGCCAGAAATAACAGGATTGCTCGCATGTTTTTCATTACCTACACTCATACCAGAAGACAGGGTTGCTGTCTGTATCCAAAAAACCCAGAAAAAAAGATGATTATTTCACCGGCCAGATCGGAAGAACTACCCGGTCATGAGCCTCATTCAGAACCTGGGCAATCGCAGTATACACTGCTGAAAACCCACAGATGATTCCTTCAATCCCTGCAAGCCGGGTAACTGCCTCAATCCCGGTAATATCCCCTATGGCCAGGAGGAAGAAGAGAAGCGTCAATGAGGCGAAAACAAACTGAAGGGCACGGTTTGCCCGGAGGGTACCAAAAAACATGAGCCCGGTAAAAATACCCCACATTATCAGGTATGATGCCATGGCAACAGCTCCTCCCGACCCGTCAGCAAGACCCATCTTTGGAAGGATCAGAATCAGGACCAGTGAGATCCAGAACAGGCCATACGAGGTAAAAGCGGTCATTCCAAAGGTATTATTCTTCTTCCATTCCATGATGCCGGCGATTACCTGTGCGGTGCCCCCGTACGCCAGCCCCATTGCAAGGATCATCGAACCCAGCGAAAATAATCCGGCGTTATGCAGATTCAGCAGAACCGTAGTCATACCAAATCCTAAAAGGCCAAGAGGGGCAGGATTTGCAGTAATTTCC
>CAYWHV010000460.1:0-2408 GCA_964458045.1 uncultured Methanospirillum sp. | reverse complement strand
ACAGGCAGAAGGAACCCCGGAACCCCGGAATGAAATTAATTCGATAGAGTATTACAGGGAGGGGTCACCGGTGAATGTGTCGAATAATACCCGGTTGATTATTGAGAAATACTGGGAGTGGAAGGGAGATATTCCCTCCATGTGAGATGGTTTTTTTACAGGATATTGAGAGGATTCAAACATTTATCTCAAACTCTGCATGTCATTTCGAGAAAAATTTTTTTGATATTTTAAGGGCTATGGTTTCGTGATCGGGATATAAGAAATTCCCGATACAACCCGCTTCCGGGAGCCTGATCGTTTTTCATCCCAGAACAGATGATCAGGAAGAGGGTCTTTGTAGAAGGGGAGTATTGAATGGTTATGTTGTAATTAATTTGAAGAATATTTATTTGATTAACGAACGCTTCATCTATCTTATGAAAAGAATAAAAAAATTGAGAAAATCCGTCCAAATGATTGGATAGTAAATAGTGAATAATGATTTATCATAATATTGATAGAAATTCCTGCTAAATTTATCCTGATCGTCGTTTAATTTCTCGTTCTTTAATTTCTGGAGGTAAATACATAAAAAAAGAACCAAATTGATTAGCCAGACGGAAAGATGCCGGAATTGCATCTCCTTCCATAGGTTGAACAAATATGATTTTTTTCTCCACTTTCACAACCTTCCATACTTTTCCTGCCAATATAAATGAAGAGTTTTGATCTGTTGTTGTAGGTAACTCGATATTTCCCACAAATCTCTCTGAACTTTCATTTTTCACATCAAATTCATCAGTATCAGGAATATTTGAATGAATAAAACCATGGTCTCCCATATTGTATATTTTTTCTTTTCCAAATATGCGAGATTGCGAAATTTCAATAAATTCTTTTTCTTTGAGATAAGGAAGGACAGAGTTTACAAGATCGTTTTCATCGAGGATACTCTCACAAAGATCAACAAAGTACGATATTGCTACTCCTTCTTTATGAGCATAGAGAACCGAAAAGAGCTGTTGAATCGCTACTGAAGGATCAGGGAAATATTTTTTCTCTTCTAACAGTTTTTCTCGAGCTGCCTGAATCATCTCTTTTAGGATTTCCTCCTCCTCTTCGTTAATGAATACCCCAATAACCTTAGTAATCCCAGTTCTTCTTCCTGCTCGTCCAATTCTTTGAATCAAAGAGGAGACTGTCCATGGAATATCAGCTAGAACTACCACATCAATAGATCCAATATCAACACCTATCTCAAGAGTAGTAGTTGCAAGACAAATTCCACAGGTCTCATGCTTCATTACGCTTTCTGACTCTTCCCGCTCATGCTTATGGAGAGAACCGTGATGAACGACAACGTGATTTGGATTCCAGACTTTCTTCGCCTCCCCTGCAAGAAGTTCCGCTTTTTGTCGTTTATTACAAAAAATGAGAATTTTCTTGTATCCAATGTTTTTACATTGTTGAAATGCAGTAACAACAGAAGGGACTAAGGTTTCTTCAATACGTCGAGAACCTTCAGAGATGATAAGTTCGCCTTCTCCACAATACCTTTCAACAATATCTTCCGGTTTATGAATAGTAGCAGATAACAGGTGGATATTAAAACTCGGGCTTAATTCCTTAAGGCGCCGGATAAGAAAAATCAGTTGATCTCCCCGATACATTCCATCAAGTATATGTATTTCATCAAGTATCAGAAACCGGACATGGGAGATAACCTCTGGATGACGGCATATTATAGAATCAAGGGATTCGGGAGTTGTAATGAGGAGGTCGGGAGGATTTTTCCAACTTATTATGGGAGAGTCTGATGTCTTTTTCTGAACATCAATCTCAACTTGTCCAAGCTGATCAAAAATTCGCTCATGAATATCATTTACTAACGCTCTTGTGGGGGTGATATAGAGTATTTGAATTCCCTGTCCTCTTTTTCTTAAGACAAGTTCGGTAAGTGGGGCAAGGACTGCTTCAGTTTTTCCCGATGCTGTTGCAGAAATGATACACGTATTTTTCCCCTGTAAAATTATCGGAATCGCTTTCTCCTGAATGGGGGTGAACTTACCGAATCGCTGAAAAAAAAGGGACCAGGATCTGGGAAGTAGTCGTTTTCCCTGAAAGGCAGGTGTTTGAACGGGCATCATCGGAGTAACTCCTCAAGGGAAATACCCTGATTGAACCGAATGAGATCTAAACCTTCAACAACACCTTTGACAAAAATCCTGGTCTTATCAGTTGGAAGATAGGAATAGAAGTCATTTGGTGTCTTGAATCCATAAGCATCGGCATAAATTGAACATATTTTTTGATAAAGCTTATCATAATCACCTTTTTTAATTGAATCTATTTCTAAACAATCGATATCTCGAAACACATCAGAGAAATGAACAAGAACCTGTGAGATAGGAGAAAGCGATGGATAG
>CAYWHV010000459.1:0-2408 GCA_964458045.1 uncultured Methanospirillum sp. | reverse complement strand
ATCTGATTAGGAGTACCACCCGCATCATAAAGAAAGTTATTAACATCAGCAGCTATCAGAGCAGCATCTCCGGCGGGAGCAGAGATAGTTGCAGCAGACTTATAAGGAAACCCCGTTGTCCAATCAGTTGCAAAGTCGTATCCGGTAATCAGAAAGTGCCTATCTGCTGCGGATTTATCCTCAAAGTATTTATTCTCCCCAACGGTTATGATTGTGCCGTCAAGAAAGAACAAACTTTGCGTCTTCCAGTATGAACTCCACGATATGCCGCCTCTTCCTCCAACTGGAGCAAGAAAATTATTTAAGAAAAATCCTTTCATGACTTATACTATTACTGTATTTGTATACCATACAATATATCCATCAAAGTAAATTCCAACTTTATTCAAAACTCCAAGAGTAGGATCATATGCAGTGCTTCCTGGTAATTCATGCATAGTTGCTCCAAAGGTAGGAGTCACAACTCCGTCTGCATATAAAGTAAGCTCAGCATATCCTCCAGGAATAGGTGCCGGGTCAGTCTTGAATCCTATCTCAAGAGGAGCCTCTACTCCATATGCTTTATAAATGGTATGAGACCTAGAAAGATCAACAGTGCCATCAAAGTCTTCGAAAACGGCATTCGCTACAAAATTAGGAACACCATTCTCGTTTGTAAGATATTGCTTTGACTGAACGCTATTAAATTCGCTCTCGACAAATATTCTTTTACCTTCAGAGCCAAGTCGTATCCTTCCGATATTATTAAAGAAGTCTATGAATGACTGAATTTTGTTGAACCCAAATCTCGGAGTTTTCATTTTCTTACTTTTTGATTTTTATTCTTATACCTATTTTTGCCTGTATCAGATTATCAGTACCAAATCTTTGATACTGCAATCCGTATGTCATTTTTTCAGTATTATAATCAGATCCGATTCCAAAAATAGACCTATCGAAGTTTCCTCCGGCTAAGCCATATAAATATACTGAATTTTTGAACTCAGAGATAGTATTGTTTATGGGATATGGAATATACTCTTTTATCGTCTTTGTCTTATAATGGATAATAGGTTGATACCACTGATCCCATCTTACAATATCACCAAGCGAAGAAATTTCAGTCCATACTCTGATACTATCATTATAGATAGAGTCTCTATAAACCTTTAAATCATCATTTATTTCCACCGGCACCGGAACATTCTTGATGATGTAAATGATTGTGTCACGATAAACAATGCTATCCTTAATCTCAATGACAGGAGGCTTATTTGCCATTATTATCAAACTGTCCATGAACTGATCTGTGACAAGCTGATGACCGACTGGAGGACATTCAGGTTCGCAACTCCTCATGATTAAGAAATATATCAACCCTATTGTCAGGATAATCAGAAAACTCTTTGTCAGCAGATCTTTCATGTCATAAAATTTAAGTCAACGACATAATTCTTATCAAGGCCGGCGCACCATGGTTTATTGTGTGGATCTACATCTGAATGCTGCATTATTTCCAATCCTTCAATGAAATGAGTTCTTAACTCTTTTATGAGTTTTTCAAGAGAGGCTTTTTGTTTAAATGTGAAATCACCTGAATTTCCTATAAGACATATCCCAACCGACTTGTTGTAACCGAATGCGTGTGCACCTATTTCGTCAAGTTCAAGATCATCATCATCATCAATTGGTCTTCCAGATTCAATTGCACCATCAAAAAACTTATTAAATTTCTTTGAAGTTATTTTTCCATTAAGAATGACATAGTGATATCCTATCATAGAGAATCCACGGGCTTTATGCCAATCATTTATCTGAATGGCATTGCCGAAGTTACTGGCACTGCAATGTATGATTACTCTCATAATTTTATATTAATCTTAAGTTTATCTTCAATAATATTTTTGAGTTTAGCAATATTCTTTGTATTACGATTTACCTTTGATGATACGCATTTAAGTTTTTTGTCAATACTCTTTATGATTTCAGAAAATTTTTCAATCTCCCTCATATGATCATTATGACTTTCAATAAGTACCTGAGCAAGAGTTTTTGTTTGTTCATCATATTTGGTTGATATTATTTCACTAACATCCTCTGAAACTTTTGAAAGTATTCCTTCATAATGAAAACCAAGAACACGACTTATAAAAACCTGATCATGTATATTAAGAGACATTTTTTCTCTATCGGCCTTTTTCATAAGACCTTCAGGAATAGACAGTAGTTTGTTTTCCTCAGACATGACTTTCACTTATTAATTTTCCTTACGACTATTTTTACTTCCATTGAATCTAAAATGTCCCTCTTATCATCAAACCTCCCCGATCGTTTTTTTTTTCATCCAATAAACCATCCACATACTCCATGAATTGCTCAGTTTTTTCTACATTTTTCTTGAGATAAAGGATATAGCTTTTTCGAAGAGT
>CAYWHV010000458.1:1001-2411 GCA_964458045.1 uncultured Methanospirillum sp. | reverse complement strand
GTTTAATAGGTGAAGTACGGCAAAAGCCACTTGTGATCCATATTTGTTAGTGCCGGGCGACAAACTCTTAATTAGATCTCTCGTTTCTCTTTTATGATTGTTCTTAAAAACTTATTTAATCAGAGATTTTTTGATTTTAACCTAATATTTTAACCCCCCACACTGCAATAGAACTATTGAGGTGCTCCAAAATTTTGGCATTATAAATCTCTGATCATGTAGAGAACCGGAATGTTCAGGCAGATGTGGAGCTCATTAATGCCCCCTTAATAATAGATATGCCAATAGTAAGATTGAGACCAATTTTTTGAGATCTGGCATTAAGATGACCCCATGATAGTTATGAGAGAAAATTCAGTGCCGAGTTTTATCTTTTTTGAAGGAGAAAGACTGGCCTTTAAATACCCTTGGATAAGGGGTACTAGAACGAATAAAAAAATCCCCCCCAACACCACGCAAAAAGGATCTGTTTACCTCTTCTTTCTCATTGGGATCGATAACATTCCCGATACAGGGTTTTACTTTTATTATGAGAATATTAAATAAATTTATTTTATGACATTATTATGAAAATAATTAGATTCTGACCTTATTTTAGGTTTACTCACATATACTGTGCATACCATTCACCGAAAAAAATGAACAGTAACTACCCTATCGTTCAAGGATCATGAGGAACGGATTGAACGATAGAGAGAATAACATGAACCGGGGTGTAAATTCTTGTCGATACGGTTTTATGTTTATCTGGGGGGGTTTCGCAATCCAGCGATTATTATCGGCCAAAGTTTCGGAGAAGGATGTTCAGGCTCTGTGAGATAGAGGAAACGTTTTCAGAGGTGATATGAATTATCTCCACGTGATCTTTTCATCTCAACCTCTCATGAATCATCTTTATCACTCCATTTTCTGATCTGGTACTATGCAGGACCATAATCAGCAGATTGTTTCTGAATTTTTATCACACGCTGAAGAAATCAACGATGATATGATGGGTGATATTGAAAAAATGCTGGGTGTCATGCCATTTATCTTAAAAGTTCTCCGGGAAAGACCAGATACTTTTATGCTCGCTACCCTGATTGATTATAAGACCGGGCGCCCGGACCATCTCTCCCCAAAAACTGCTGAACTGGTTGCCATAGCCGCTGCAGCCGGGGCAGGGGCAGATAGTTGCCTGAAGGTCCATATAATGGCTGCACAAAAGGAAGGAGCTACACGGGATGAGATCCTCGATACCATCATGATCGCTTCCATGATGGGAAGGACAAAAGTTCTCGCATCTGCTCTTCGATTGTTACCGGATAATGAATAATGCCAACCTTTTCAGGATAAAACCTGAACAGATACACGTCCCCATGTTGGATCATCCTGACTACTGACTCATATATTCCCATGCCCATTCGAAAC
>CAYWHV010000458.1:0-991 GCA_964458045.1 uncultured Methanospirillum sp. | reverse complement strand
AATCCATTCATATATATAGTTATTATTAAAATTGCAGCCATTTCTATAATCCCATAGATCTTAATGTATTATCAAATAAAAACCTCTATCCATAACCAGATATTACTTTCACCCCATGCCCATTCGAAACAGGCATACCAGATCACTACCCATTCTCTGAACAGGAGCTTTCATACCATGGCTGAAAAAAATCGTGAAGACCTGCTTGGAAAAGTAATAAAACTAAATGATATCATTGCATACCAGGATGGGACGATTGCCAGCCGCATGATCGTTGTCTCTAAGGCGGGATCAATAACCCTCTTCTCCTTTGATGCAGGTGAGGAGATATCTGAACACACCGCCCCATATGACGCAGTTGTTACCGTTCTTGACGGTGAATGTGAAGTAACCCTGAATGATGATCAATACCGGCTGAAAGAAGGTGAGACCATAATTTTTCCGGCGAATGCTCCTCATGCAGTCCGGGCAGTAACCCGGTTTAAAATGATGCTGACCATGATTCGGGAATAATGTTAGTTATTTGCTGACATCTCACCCAGAAAAACACTCTGGTAATAAGGCATATGCATGGAAAAAGAAGAGGTTAATCCCTATTACTGCCTGGCCTGTGGATATGTGAGCCCGGTTTACCAGAAAAGTTGCCCATCATGTGGGATAGCCGAAAAGTTCTGCACTGAAAAGCAGTATGCTGAACTGATGATGCGATACCTCCATCACCCCCTTCGGAAATACCGGATTTTTTCATTAAAAACAATAAAGAAACTGAAATGGAAGGATGCAATCCCTGAACTAGAGGAGCGTGTCAGGATAGAGAGAGATCAGGATATCAAGGCAGAGGCACGACGAACCCTTGAGTCACTACAGATATACCTGAATCGCTCTGTTTCAGGTAGTTCTCCGGATTCACGTAGGGATCCAACCATGTATTCACAGCTTGGGGAGACAAAGTGTAAAATTATCCCGATTCGTCCCGTTCTTCGAAGAAAAG
>CAYWHV010000457.1:0-2419 GCA_964458045.1 uncultured Methanospirillum sp. | reverse complement strand
CCCACCATTCATCATCAACCGATGTAAAAGAAGCCATAGATTCTTCAAGATCGGTCATGAACAAAGGATCATCAATTGCTCTATGTAGCCTTTTCAGCTTTTCGTTAACATCGGAATGTGGCCCGATTTTTGGCAGATTTTGTTCAATCATAAGATATTCATTCATAGGCAAAATTACCCCAATGGGATTACCTTCACTATCAGTAATAATTTGTCTTTTTAAGATAGATTCAGACATATTCTTTCTCACCATTTCCAATATAATAGAGAAACCATTGACCTTATCCTTTATTATTCCGATTTTCTATGTCCTTTAAGAGCAAAAATATTACTCATAATCTTGACCGCCATACCCATAGTTAAACACCCTACATCATAATCACAATACAATACATATTTATACCAAGAAGTCGAGTTCTCTCTTACCTTAACAGAGGTGACACTAATGGGAATTGGCGAATTACTCAGTGACTCATTTGGCTATGCAAATGAGGGATTAATCGGAAAATGGGTGCGATGGATCATTCTCATCATCTCATCGATTATCTTTCCCCTGATTATGGGATATTCACTCCGGGTCATGAAGGGAACCACACCTGCTCCGGAACCTGGTGACTATCTTGGTATGTTCATCCTGAACAGCGCAAAATGATCACTACGCCATCCTGACTTTTCCATTAAAGAGTGAGTCAAATCCTATCTCTTCGAGCATCTTCATAGTCTTTTTCTGAATGTTCACAAACCAGGTTTCTTTGGAATCTTCAACCCACATCTCAATTTTTTGAACCCGTGAAAGTTTCTTCAATAATAATTCTGGAGTAACATTGGAATTTTTGAGGCTTTTTTTCATCATTGTCCTCAAAGCCACTTTTATCCTAAGTGCTAATGAACATACAAAGAGTATGGCCGTAACCCTAGTCTCCAATCTATGACGGATCGGTCCAATCTCTTCGAAAGATTTCAAATCACGGAAAACTTTCTCTACAAAGTCCTTTTCAAAATACATCTGAACGATTTCTGCACTCGACAAGTTGCTATCAGTAGCATAGAGCATGTATTTTCCATCCATTTTTTCTGCCTCGACCCTTACTTGTTCATTCATTGCATACTCAAAAGAATATTCATTATTCTCACAAAATATTAGAATTTCAAAGAAATTTTTGTAATTCTTCCCTATTATCTTTTGAATTCTATCAGTAAGTTCCTTTTCTCCCAATTTGCTGCAATTACTCTTTAATTTGTCTAAATCTAGAGAAATGTCTTTTAATGTGATATTTCTATTCAACATCGTTTTCATTTTTCTCTCGACATTTACATACACCACAACGGCTCCTTCTGTTTTAAAAATTGAATTTTGAATTTTTTCAGCATAAATATTCATTTCCTGGGTTCGAACAAGATGATCAGGATCCAATGGAGGATTTGTTTCTGAAATAAGCTGACGGACCATTTTTGTTCTCTTTGTTACGCCACAAATGAGTTTCCACCCCTCTGATTCAATTTTGATGATTTCATCCTTTGTCGTATACCCTCTATCCCATACAATCGTAGATCCCACTAACTGAAATTCTTTCAATCTGATAACAAGGTCATTTATTGTTGATATCGAATTGAAACTACCGGGATGGACAAATTGAGAAATCGGATATGTATCATATTTCGATGCAAGAATAGAGAGATTAATCTGATTTCGATGAATATCTTGGGCTTTACTCCCTAATTCAGCAAATGGACAAGTTTCACCAAATGTTGGTATTGCAGTAAGATCAAATGCCATAGTTTCCGGCATTTGAACGGGTAAAGGGTTCAATTGTCGCCAATTTTGATACAATTGACCTTCTATTGATGGAATATTGGATTTTATTCGATTAGTTCGTTTAACAAAAGTGCATAAAGAATCTAGGGATCGAAGAAAAGAGTCTTTTGAAAAGTCTTCTGGTTTCATTCTAGCCAAGTCAGGGATAGTTGTGCAGCGTACCCATGAATCTAGCTGAGTTGCACTTTCTGGGTCTACTATCCGGTTTATTGCCCACGCTGTCAAGTATTTTCCAGGCGTTGGACCGGATATCTGATTGGCCCAAAGACAATACCAATCGATTGTGTTAACAATTCCTAATCTTTCTGCAATTTCCCATAATAAGGTCACATCACCGGCTTGTAAACTATTATCTGGGAAAATTTTATCCGGATGCACTCGTTTTGAAATTGGTTTTGGAACCTTGTATTCATCACTTTCAACTCCGAGATATCGGATCATCTTATATTTTACTTTCCCATTCACCCTCTCACTCGTACATTCATAAAGGTAAAATTTGTTCCCCCGTTTGATTCTCCTGATCCAAGACATAGTGATCAATTGAACACTATATATAATAAATCTTTCCACTAAATTATAAGAATTGATTTCAGAATTTGAGCG
>CAYWHV010000456.1:0-2424 GCA_964458045.1 uncultured Methanospirillum sp. | reverse complement strand
ACCGAATTTTGACCCGAAACCGCAAAAAACCCGAAATGACAGTTCCTATCAGTTTACAGTCTTGACAGACTGAGTGTTTGTGATACAATAGCAATTTGCGAACGCTAACCACAAAAAAAGTTATTTACCCTTATTTTTTATGGAAGATGAAAATGATATGTATTAATCATGCTGGTGGTTCGGCATAATTTTATTCTATATTCAAGAGTAATCTTTCAGGACACTTTGATGTGATGACTATTGAGTTCCTTGGAAGAATTCTGATCAACGAGGCATTGACCACAGACTGCTCCGAAGCAATAGCTTTTCCTTTGAAAAGTTAAAAAAGTTAGAACCTTATGAGGATTATGTACTATTTTGGCATAGTATGGTGGCATGGTTGGCGTATGGCTTGTGTTGTGAACTGGAGAAAAGAAAGGATCGCTACTTTTGTTATTTGATATCATCAGGCAATAATTCACCATTTTATATAAATTGGAAGTTTAATCCCGATGATTATTAAGATGAGACGTTTCTTGAGCGGCTTATACATACAGTCAAACAATAACATGATGGAAAAACGAAAAAAATCAGATCGGTTGTAGGGAAGCGGAATATGAAAATTTATGATATGGATGATCGCATGATATATACTGCCAGCTATAAAAATATTGAGAAGCGGGAATTAAATTGCAGATCATTGAAAATCAGTATAATTGATATTTACATAGGCGTAGACGGCAATATCATGTGATGTGTGTTAAAAAACAAGGAGAGTAATATGCATATTAATTATAAAATGATTGTAATATTGGTACCGATCATATTATTAAGCTGTGTAGTGTTTTGGAAACTCGGTACCGTCAGAAAGAATTATTCTTATGATGTCAACAACGACCTTGATTCCCTGATTGATGATTATATAAAGAATAATTTCAATGCAATTCATTCAGAGGGAATAAGTGTCGGAATAACAACATCAGATGAAGTCATAGTTAACAGACAGTACGGTAATGTAATATCGGGCGATGAACAATTTGTTCTCGGTTCAGTAAGCAAATCTTTTACTGCTTTATCGGTTATGCAGTTGGTTGATCGCGGAGAAATAGAACTTGATGCACCTATATCAAGATACCTGAAAAATGAAAAAAGCAAAATAGCCGATAAGATCACTGTAAGGCAGCTTCTCAACCATGTAAGCGGCATCGGCGTGAATGATATTGATCTGAATAATGTTGAAGAGAAAATTGAGTGCGGATTTGAATACTCCAATTTCAATTATAATCTTCTTGGGAGCATAGTTGAAAGTGTAAGCAATTTATCGTTTGCGGAATATTTGTCCGAAAATATTTTCCAACCACTGGATATGGTCAATTCCACAGGAGATATGAGTATGGTAAACATAAAAGGATATCAGGGATATTTCGGTTTTAATGCAAGCAAAGCGAACACACCTGCCGAAAAACAGAAATTGATAAAAGCTCCTTCTGGATACATAGTATCAACAACGAATGATATGTGCAAATATCTTCAGATGTTTCTTAACAGAGGTGTGTACAAGGATAAGCGTATAATATCTGAAGAGTCATTGAATGAGATATTCAGCTTTGTTTCTGACGCTTCTTCCGATGAAGTATCTGGCGGAATGCTCAGCGGTTGCGCTCATTATGGAATGGGATGGATACAGCGCGAGTACAAAGGCGAAAAAATATGGTTTCACAGCGGAAAGGTCAAGAACTTTAACTCGATGATGGTTCTTATACCTGACAGAAATTATGGTTTTATATTTCTCAATAATACTGGCAATTTTCTGGTAGGAACCGATCTGTTTGAGAAAATGACCGAGAATGTGGTAAAGATCGGACTAAAAGAAGAGTCTGAATCAATGAATGGATTCACATATTTTTCAAAGTATCTGATACTTGATATTGTTATAATCGGAGTTATATTACTGCTCCTGTTCAATTTGAAAGGAATGTTCAGTATCTCAGAGGATACGCTTCCGATAAAGCTGATAAAAATATCATCATTGTTACTGTATTGTCTTGGAATAGGAGAGTATATTCGTTATCTGACAAGTAAGAAGATATCGTTGACGGAACTTCTTGATTTTGTACCCGATATATGGTGGTTTTTGAATATAAGCACGGCAATAACGGCTGTTACGGTCATTTCGGCAATATACAATCTGCTGATTCCTAAGAAATAACACATCCTGGTTAGGAATGTTATCAAAAATAACAGTATAAGGAGTTGTTGGTATGGAATACATAAAAAAATGGTTTCCTTTTAACAAGGTTATCCAAAGAAATGATGATAAGGTCCTTGTGTTCTGTTTTCATCATGCGGGAGGAATGGCTTCTGCATATAAGAAATGGATAAATTATAATGACAGTAGCATTGAATTTGTACCTGTTGAACTGCCAAAATTTCAGCCTGTTTTTT
>CAYWHV010000455.1:2016-2425 GCA_964458045.1 uncultured Methanospirillum sp. | reverse complement strand
ACGACTGAATGAGCAGGCACGAACGGTCATGGTTGCGGGAAGGACAATTCCTGACCTTATTCATCTGGAGATGCCTGATCTCCTCACCTGGCTTGATACCCTTGATCACCCGCATGCAACACCAATTGCCCGGAAGATAGGACTTATCATCCAGTATCTGATAGATATCGGGGTCGGATACCTTACCCTTCACCGGCCGGTGGCAACCCTCTCCGGTGGAGAGGTACAGCGGGTCAAGATAGCCAAACAACTCGACTGCACATTGGTAAATCTTGTCTATATCCTTGATGAACCAAGCATCGGACTTCATCCCCGTGATATCAGAAACCTGACCCGTATTCTGACTGAACTCCGGGACCGGAAGAATACTATCCTTGTCGTGGAGCATGATCCAGAGGTAATTCTCTCA
>CAYWHV010000455.1:0-2006 GCA_964458045.1 uncultured Methanospirillum sp. | reverse complement strand
GGTCGATATCGGGCCAGGAGCAGGAATCCACGGGGGTCAGATAACATATAGCGGTCCGGTAAGCGGGATACATACGTCAGGGACCAAAACGGCGGATTACCTGAACCGACGGGCTGAAATGGCACCCGTCCGAAGGCAGGCAAACGGTGAATTCAGAATCGATAATGCTATCCTTCATAACCTGAAAACCGTCTCGGTCTCCATCCCGAAAGGAGTTCTGGTCTGTGTGACCGGAGTTGCCGGGAGTGGGAAGAGTTCCCTTATTCACGGGGTATTCTGCAAGGAACACCCTGATGCAGTCGTCATTGATCAGTCTGCAGTCGGACGGAGTTCACGATCTAATCCAGTGACATACCTGGGTATCTTTGACCTGATCCGAAAAGAGTTTGCACGGGCAACCGGCACCGAACCTTCCCTCTTTAGTTTCAATTCGAAAGGTGCCTGTCCGAAATGCAAGGGGCTTGGTATCCTGAAGATGGACATGCATTTCCTTGATGATGTCGCGATGGTCTGCGATGAATGCAATGGACTACGATACCGTCCTGATGTGCTTGCTCTTCGGTATAAAGGGAAGACGATATCTGATATTCTGAACGAAACCGTAGGGGAAGCAATTGATTTCTTTGAGACCCCGGAGGTCAGGAGAAAACTCTCGGTCCTCAAATCGGTCGGTCTTGATTATCTCCGGCTGGGCCAGTCGCTCAGTTCGCTCTCCGGTGGTGAAGCACAGCGGTTAAAACTTGCAACCGAACTCCATAAGAAGGGCAATATCTACGTGATGGATGAACCGACAACCGGGCTTCATATGGCAGATACCGAGCGGCTGCTTGGGATCATTCACGGACTTGTTGATACCGGGAATTCGGTAATCGTGATAGAACATAACCTGGATGTGATCTGTCAGGCTGATTATATCCCCGATATGGGTCCTGAAGGAGGAAACAGCGGAGGAGAGATCGTCGCTACCGGCACTCCGGAAGAGATCATGGTGAATAAAGCATCGGTAACCGGACGGTTCCTGAGCGAGATTTTTAGCATGAATCAGGTGCAGAATTGCAGGATAAAGGTGACTCATGAGTAATTCAGTCATACTGGATGTATCCAATTTTTCATATGCGTATGGTGATGTACAGGCGGTAAAAGATGTCTCATTCACGGTGAAGAGGGGAGAATTCTTCTCGTTTCTCGGGCCAAACGGTGCAGGAAAGACGACGGTGATAAACACCCTTATCACGCTCCTGCCGATGCAGGAAGGGACGGTCACCGTCGCAGGATATGATCTCCGGGCAGACCGTGTCAAAGTCAGGGAGTCAATCGGGATAGTATTTCAGCAGATAACACTTGACAAGGACATGACGGTCAGGGAAACCCTTGACTTTCACGGGGATATCTACGGAATGGACCGGGATAATAAACTGCAGCGAATTTCAGAGCTTCTGGCCTTAGTGGAGCTTGAGGAGAAGGCAGATGTACTGGTCAATAACCTGTCCGGCGGAATGAAACGCAGACTTGAGATAGCTCGTGGTCTGATGACACGTCCGCAGATTCTCTTCCTTGATGAACCGACCATCGGGCTGGATCCACAGACAAGACAGAAGACCTGGGAGTATCTCAGAATGGTAAACCAGGAAGGAACCACCATTTTCATGACGACCCATTACATGGATGAGGCAGATATCCTCTCCGATTCGATTGCCCTCATTGATCATGGAGAGATCATTAAGAGGGGAACCCCTGATGAACTCAAATCCGGCCTTGGAAAAGATATCATCTATCTGGAAACCAGTGACAACAATGCAGCATCAACTCGGATTCGAGAAATGCCCGGTATCACCGGAATTCAGCCCTGCGATGGGAAGCTGCTGATATTCTCCGGAAACGACGGGGCACTGGTGCTTCCTGGCATCATAAGGGCTGCTGATGAACAGGGAATCACGGTCAGATCAGTCAGTCTGAAAAAACCCACGATGGATGATGTCTTCATGCACTACACTGGAACGGAGATC
>CAYWHV010000454.1:0-2427 GCA_964458045.1 uncultured Methanospirillum sp. | reverse complement strand
TATTTTCTAATGTATCCAATGTATGTGGAATATTTTCCATATCCAGACTACCAGGATTGAAATATCCAATGAAATGATTTTTACTGTACGAACCACGATTATAAAACCCTTTCCCTAGGTTACTATCTTCCGAAACTTGTGGAAGTTCAAATACACGTTTCTGATTGGTTTCCAAATCAATAAATGTGAAATAGGTTTTTTGGTTATGTGTAAAGTAAATTGAGATTTGTTTATCCGTATTACCCATTATTCGAACATAGTACATATAACTATTCCCCACCTTTCTGTTTCCTCTCTCTTCAGGGAATTCAAGATATTTCTCTCGTGTAATTTTATTTTCCTGAAAATCAATTAAAAATCCTGGTTTTACGGTATCCTTGTCAACAGAATATAGTGTGTCGTCCATAAACCTATTAAACAAAACACCATATGATGTTTCAATCAAAGGGGTATTGAATCCTCTTTGAAAGGAATGGTCGAATGGTATAAATTTTTTCAAAACATTCCCATTCATATCCGTTTGATAAATCTGGAACTCATATTCTGACGAGAAAACGATTGTTGAATTATCCATCTTGACCAAATGAGAGGAACGTGGTGGACATTTAAACTCGGAGATTAGATTCCCTTCATAATCCAACTGAATAACTTTGTTTGAGAAATCAATTAAGTAGATATTTTTTTGAAGAGTGTCAACATAAAAACTACTAATATCACTTCCTTCACCAGGACCCTTCCCTTTATTTATGAAGTTCCTAATAAATTTACCCTTTTCGGTGAACAAATACAGGTATTGATTTCCATAACTATTGAAAATAAAAATAAGATTATCAACATTCAAAATTTTTGTGACTCTACCAATCATCCCTTGTGGAGACGTTTCAAGTTGTACCAACTTGTCAATTTTGAGATATTTGGAAACAGTATCGTTTAGTACCGTATTATCAAGTTCAATGGGGATTCTTGTTAACTCTCCATTATCAACTTTCGGTTGTTTACAGGACTGAAATACAATTATTAAAAGTACCCAAATGAAGATGTTTGATTTCCTTAACATAGTAATCAATGGTTTTATTCTCAACATAAAAGTAAAAAAATAAGATTAGTAATTCGACATCCACGGTTTAATGACTCCTTTAACATGTGTTTTAAGTTCCAGATTATCAATAAGTGAGACACCCTTCGTGATGTTGTTTTTGAGAATTGAGTATCGTACTTTCTCTAATTTTTTAGGGGTTGATATTTTCACTTTCCCCCAAACTTCCTCAATATCAAGTTCTTTCAATTCCTGTTTTATGGAAACTTGGGGACGTTTTCCCGTTATTCTGAATATCTCCGCCTTCATTACGTCTTGAACAGTTGTTGAATATCGATTGGGAGTCAGGATACTATCGTGAATGGTATAAAATGGGATTTCAGGATGGTGACGATTCAGATATCCACAGACCTTATCAAGAATCAAATAGGATTCAGTTCTCTGAAGTAGATATGAAAATTTGGAATTCCCATAATAGGACAAGAATCTTTCTATGAACTCAGTAAGTTCAGGAAACAACGATTGAATTTTTTCGATCACAAGGTTATCTGTTCTGAAATCATCGTTCCGTTCGAATAGAAAACTCATGACGTGTCGTTTGATATACGACCTTCCTTTCCTATTAATTTTTTCATTGAGTTCAACCGATTGGGATTTCAATCTCCCAATGTGTAAAATATGTCCGTAAAAATCATTATCAAAATCAAAGTCAACAAAGTCCTGAAGGTTTCGGAATGATTCCTCCGAAAAGTGAATACCTAACACATACTCAGGTCTTTCAGGTCGATTGGTTGGTACAAATTGTCTAAGTTGTTGTAAATCATCATATAATTCAGGGTAAATAGTCGAGAGGTTGAAACCTGTATCGGTGTAAGCATTCGGTGAACCCCGTATTTTGAAATACCATTCACTCCATAGCTTTGTCTGGCAATTAAAAGCCACAAAAGACACAGCACCATGATCACTGAGCAAGCATTCATGACGATCTACGAAGACTTTCTGGAGTCTGGATTGTCGATTCGTTCTTATTGTTCCAATCAGGGAATGAACGAGGCCAAGTTTTACTACTGGCAACGGAAGCTGAAAAACCAGCTCCCGGGGAAGAAAGAGTTTGTTCCATTGCTTTTTGAAGGGAATCGATTTAATCCGCACCCCACCAAATCCAGATCCAGACGTGCATTACCAGCCGGAGATGCCGAGAAGGGGAGGTTCCTTGAAATCACCTATCCAAACGGGGTTATGCTCCGACTTGGCGAAGAGGCTGAACTGGAGATGATACGATCGTTGTTAATGCTCACTCGCTGAAGCCTATGTTTGCTCTGACAGCCACCATGCGATACTACCTGTACGCTTATCCCACGGACATGCGTAAGAGCTTTTCTACCCTGAGT
>CAYWHV010000453.1:0-2438 GCA_964458045.1 uncultured Methanospirillum sp. | reverse complement strand
TCCGGTCACATTGGTGGGAAAGATATTGAATTTTCTCTGTTACACACCGACCCGGGAGAAAAATCAGGACTTGAATTGAAATTGTTATTGATTGCTGACCTGTGGGAATCACTCTTGATCACGGACGATAATGGAATTGTAACTTGAATTTTTTATCAGTCCGGATGTTTTTGCCTATTATCTCTCCCGAAAAATTATCGACAAAATTCAATCTATCCTAAAGACTCTTAAGAAGATGAATGGTATAGTTTTTATTAAACCAAACCTATCTCTCATTATACGAAAACGGATAATAGTAGCGGTACCATGGAAAATATTATTAAAACCGAATCCCTGACAAAACATTTTGGTGATCTGACCGCAGTCAATGCGGTAACCCTGAACGTCAGGAAGGGATCTCTGTTCGGCCTCTTAGGTCCGAATGGATCTGGAAAGACAACAATGATCAAGATGCTGACCGGTCAGATAGTCCCTTCATCCGGAAATGCCCATGTTCTTGGTCTTGATGTGGCAACTGATCCGGTTGGTATCAGAACTTTGGTTGGAATCATTCCAGAACAGGAATCTCCGCCAAGTTTCCTGACTGCCATGGAATACCTGGAATTTATCGGTGATATCAGGAAGATCCCTGATCTGGAACAAAAAGCAGACTGGTGGTTTGATTTTCTGGAGTACGGGGATAAAAGAAATGTGCTCTGCAAGGATCTCTCCCGTGGAACCAGACAGAAACTGATGCTCACCCAGGCATTTATTCATAACCCTGAACTTGCCCTCATTGATGAACCGCTCATCAACTTTGATCCCATCATGCAGGACAAGGTCAAGGCATTCTTTGTCTCATATACAAAACAGGGGAATACGCTCTTTATCTCCACTCATCTACTGGAGACGGCTGAAGAGATCTGTTCTGAAGTTGCAATTCTCCATCTGGGAAATCTGCTCTACACCGGGACCATGGATTCCGTCAGAATGGGCGATCGTCATCTGTCAGATCTTTTCCTTTCACTTGTCAGGACATAACCATGGCAGGGCTTTTTATCAATATGATAAAGGAAGAATGGCGGATTCATTCGACTATGTTTGGGAGTCTGAATTTTGCCCTCTTTCCGGTGATGATATGTGCTATTGCATTTATGGGTACATTTCTCCTTCCCCTGATTCAGGCATCAATGCCGATTGGGGATCTTGTCATCCTGATCCATGCACAATATCTGATGCTTGGGTTCATGGTCGGAGCATTCGGCCTTCTTGGGAATGAGGTGATGAACCGCCGATTTGGTCAGGCCAGTCTTCTTGCATTCTCTGCCCGGACCCTGCCTCTCAGCCCCCGGTATATTTTCACCATTTTTGTGCTTAAGGATACCTTGTATTATTTTTTCCTCTGGATCTTCCCCTTGGGTGCCGGTTTTCTTGTGGGATCACTCTTTACCGGAATCCCAGTTTTTTATCCGCTGAATATCCTTCTTACGCTGACTCTCTCATTTCTCACCGGCATGTCTGTTGTTTTTTTCCTGTCATCATTGTACGGGCGATCAGTAAGGGCCCTCTTTCTCTTTCTGGTTTTTTCAGGTTTGGTATTTCTGGGATGGTTCATGTTCACCGGGATCAATCCGGCAACACTTTTTCCACCGCTCGTACTCTTTTACCAATTTTCCTGGTTTATTCTTCTTGGAAGCTGCATGGTGGTTCTGATTCCATGTTGTATCGCTCTTCTTCTGTTTTCTCCAGATATACAAACCGGAACAAAAAATTATCCGAATCGGATGAAATTACTCATTCGTCATCTGAACCGGCTTCCAAATCCGCCACTTGCTGCAAAAGATGTGATTGATCTCTGGCGGTCCGGGAGTATTGTCGGTCAGACTATCTTTTCATTTCTAGTGCCGCTTATCATCATCTGGTTCTTTCTCTCGCTGCTTGATGAGTATGTGTCAACCATCCATCTTCTTCTCACCTTTGCAATGATTACCGGAATTATCGCGTCAACCATGTACACCTGGCTCTGCATGTTTGATTCATTCAGTGTATATGCTCTTCTTCCCCTTCATGTCAGAGACGTCATTGCAAGTAAAGTTACGTCCTTTACACTCCTTCAGGTGATTCCGTTCTTCTTTATTGGGGTGATTACCCTCCTTTCTGGTCAGGGAGAATTCCTATTGCCGGTTTTGGTATTGACCTTATCTGTGTCGTATTATGTCCTTGCGGTGTCTATCTGGCTGACTGGATTGTCGCCGAGTGTTCTGGTGTATAATGTCCGGGTGATGGTTCAGTATTTTTTGCTTATCGGTATTGCGTTGTCGATATTTGGATCTCTTACTGTGATGAATCCCTGGTTTGGTATGGCAGGAGTGATATTGCTGGTCCCGGCTTATGGGCTTATCAGATTGGGGATGCGGAAATGGGATCGGGAAGAGGTGGTTGGGTATTAATGAAAAAAA
>CAYWHV010000452.1:0-2439 GCA_964458045.1 uncultured Methanospirillum sp. | reverse complement strand
GAATGGAATGGATCAATTGAATATCCATTTCCACTACATTCTTGTTGATTGCGATTCTTGATAACCTTCCAGAACTGATGCCGTGAATTTTTGGGTCTCTGTGAATATGATGCTGCCCGTCATGGAGCAGGATGGCTCAGGCAATATTGGGATGAACTTGTTCCATATTTAGATGAGGTAAGTGCTGAATCCAATAGGCTTGGGTGGGGATGACGAGTTATTGAACCGATTTCAGCCAATGTAGAGAGTATCCGAAAAATACATGATTTGAACGGCTCTATCAATGGATATCAGAATATCTGATGGAGGGGAAGAAGTTCAAGGACAATGGATATCTGGATGATGAACGGATCATTATCTTTACGGAGTATAAGGATACGCCGGTATTTCATTCATCAGGAGATCCCCTGGAATCCGATGCGGCTTGAACAGCGGAATGGCAGGGTTGACTGGCACGGGCAGTCCCGTGATTTTTTGTCTGAAAATTTGTCTCTGACCAGGTTGAGGATCTGAAGTATCTCGATTTCATTACCCGGAAAGTGGATACGGTCAAAATTCTTCGTTTCACCAATATACTTGAATTTGTTATCATCTTCAAATATGAAAAACACCCTTCTTTCCCATGATAAACATTAGGAATTCTGAAGTGACAAAAGGGGCCAATCCAATATTTATGAAAGCCTTGGGGATTGGTATAGGATTTTGAATCAAGTTAATCATATTCAATAATATTGCCTGATAAATCTCAGTGATGAAAAATTTCATATACTAAAATAAGATTAATATTGGGTATTTTTTTAATCATATTAAGGGGAAAGAAGAATTAGATATGATTTCGTCCATTTTCTAAAATTATTCTGATGAGCTAATAATCATATCATTCCTCTTTTCAAAAGTCTTCAATATAAGTTCTGCCATCAATCTGGCATGTTCATGAGTCATATACACTCTGACGCCCTCAACCACCTGTTTCCCATCCCTTGGAATACCTGGAAGTTCCATGAAATCAAGTGCTATGTCGTTATTGCTTGCCTGAATGTTTACCGAATTACAATATCGTGACAGGAAAATATTTGTTTCAGGTTCTTTTGTCATTGTTTTATCTCCAATATATCGTTCCAATGTTCTTCTCCTGATATTCCAAGTTATACGTCGTTCTCTCAGTATATTGTCCGGTCAATTTGATCTCAATCTTTCCTGTTTGTCTGTCTGGATCAGGTCCGGGCATAATTAACCCTTCAAGTAATTCGAGATATTTTCTTCCAAGGTCGGTAATATCATACCAGGTTGCCCTTCGGTCTGTATCCTCATCTCCTTCTTTCACATACCGGCGAACAAGACCACCTTCAACCAAATCTTTCAGGACTGGGTAGATATCATTATTACTATTATAATTAAATTCATTCCCGATCTCACCAAATCTTTTCTTCCCTGTCTCCAAAAGATACAGAAAAACCGCCCAATGCTTATCGTCCTTCAGAGCCATTGCCGGAAGACGGATCTCCTGGGGAAGCATATTGCTGTAATGACTCACCACTTGCTCATCCAATACCATAAAGCCACCTCGGTCAGATATTTCTAACCAATATCTTAACATACATTTAATTCGTTAGTATATACTAACTTTGTTAAAACCAAAACTCTCTTTTCTATGAAGAACCTGTAATAAACAAGAATGAATCAAAGACGGTTTGAAGAATTAGCCCTTCTCAAACAAAAAACCAGGATAGGAATCTTTGGTTCATTTTTTGAAGGCCATAAAAAAGACCTGACAGATCTTCAGCACTATCTCCATGATACATTAGGGTATAATGCCAGAATCTCTGAAAACCTTGAAATTGACCTTCCGCGCTCCAACCCGGATAAATCCATACGCGATTACTCCTTATCAGAACTACTTATCGAAGACAGTCATATCCATATCCTGATCTTTCCTTTCCCAAAAGACACCGATCCTCATCATCTTAATCAATCCGCAACCATGGAATATACCATGATCCGGGAGAGAAAAAAACCTTATGTTGTTGTTCTCGTTGAGGCAGGCCTTCAGGAAAATATTCGTGATAGTTTTGGAGGAGTCATGAAGGGATCGTTAAAGATTGATGGATTCGGGTTTGAATATGAAATTATCGAATACAACACAATCGAAGATACCTATTCTGAACTCACCATGATTCTCTATCGGTTCATGCGGAAGGTCTGGGAAAATCAATTTCATTAACTAAAGCCTTACTCAAAACTCAAACAATATACTTTATTCAATAATAAGGATGAATATCTCAACCAATGAGTTCCTGAATGAACCTGTTGGTGCACCATGATCCTGAACCCAATAACCTTTGCCGAACATTTAAACCGCCAGTTCCTTAAATATCAACTCACTGCTTTTCCTCTCCCTGACCCGGACCTGGAAGCACAGGCACGAAACATGCTCGTTGC
>CAYWHV010000451.1:0-2453 GCA_964458045.1 uncultured Methanospirillum sp. | reverse complement strand
ACCGATCTTGAAGAATCTATGGCTTCTTTTACATCGGTTGATGATGAATGGTGGGAGCACGAGTCCTGATCCACCTACAGAAACCGTGTCTCTTTCCTCACATATATAAGACTCTTTCTTCTCACAAACATTTTTCCTATGGGATATCCCTTCTCTGGTCAAAAGCGATAATATGTGCCTAATCCACCACCTTCTTGTTGTATAATTCGTTCCCATTCAGACAACCATCAATGGTTGCCTCGTTTGAAACTTAATCCACACAACCGCAGGAGTTGTTGGTGATAATGTTAGCGATGAGATTCTGAAACACCGGCATACTTTCCAGCGGATCAGTGAATTTCCGCATATAATTTTTTCCAGAGTTTTTTGCAAAAAAGATGGATCTATCACAGTTCGATTGAATGTGCCAGAATCTTAGCATCCTTAATAACTTGCATTCCAGTGGGAGTGCAGGTTGGATGCTTGATATACTGCATGAATGCCTCGGCATCCTCACCTTCAAGAATGAGTCCGAGATCTATTGGTTCTGACATTATGTTCACTCGAATAGAATTACAAAATGTTTGGAACTATAAAGGATTAATCTGTTCGGTAGAAAGAAATGATTTATTTCATACCTCTCCCCACATGACACCCTTCAATGAATACATCTCCCGTATAAGGTGTGAAGAGGCTGCTATATTTAATCTGGTGGATTTTACATGCAGTAGCGCTGTTAATGCGACTGAATTATGTTGGTCTCCGATCTCTCTCACAATAAACTATTGAATTAAAGCAGAAATTATAAAGTACGAGACGATAATGAAATAGAATGGCAAACTGTAAAAAATGTAATGCACCATTATCACTATCTGAAAGACTAATGGGATCTAATGGACTATGCAATAAGTGTAAAAACGGAGAGAAAGAAGAAACAGAGAGAGAAATTAAATTATTTATCTCAAAACTTACTCTCTCTAAACAGATTACAGATGAGCAATTAAATGTGTTAAAAAAATATCCGAAATCACATCAGATTGAAGTATATAATTCATTATTATCAATATTCAATTCGGATAGTGAATTAGATACCAATGAGATTTCTGTATTAGATAGGATGATAAACAAATTGGATTTTACGTATGATGAAGTTAAATTCACAGATACGGTATATCCTTACTATTTTGTAGCGTATATTCGTGAAAATGATAGGCTGCCTGAAACATCAATTGGAACGGGCGCTTCATTAAGTCAAGTTGTTCTTAAAAAGGGAGAAATTTATCATTATGGATATTTAGCATCATTGAGAGAGAAAAAGGTTGTAAACGTAGGATATAGTGGTGGTTCCGCAGGAGTGAGTGTTCCTGTCGTTAAGGGGGTGAGGTTTCATGTTGGAAAAACTAGAGGACATATAATCAAGAATGAGCAACTTGTTGAAACTTCAAGGGGACTTTTGGCAATTACATCTCAAAGAGTATTGTTAACACCAATTCAAGGATTTAAACCTGTATCAATACCAATTAACAAAATACTCACTTACTCATGTTATTCAAATGGTATTGAAATATTCAAAGAGGGACGAGAAAAAGGATATACATTTTTTGTTCCTAGTCAGGGGTCTGTTGAGATAATGGGGATTTGTTTATCTCACTTATTATCACAATAATACTATAATGCTTAGAGGATACAGGAAACGAAATTTCTGGACCGAATTATCATTCCTCTCCTCATAGGAATGCTTTTGGCATCTTGGAGATAATTTATCAGGATTACAGGCTCGGTTTCTCCGAGAAATGAGACCTATTAGAAGATTGTCCTTCTAAAAAAGTGACTGGATGAATCTGATGAAGAGACCATAAACCCATATTCGTCAGATCTATCTTTATTTTTATATAGTAGTAAACTATATGGCAAATATACTCATTATTAATAATTTCAATCTCACATTCCCCAGATCTTGACTGGGCACTGGTTCATCTTGGTTTCAGATCCTTTGTAGATTCGAGTATCCTGAAATATTTTCTCATCCCATGACACTTCTGGTCTTCGGTCAAAAACAATAATATGAGCCTCATCAGCACCACATCGGTCAGCATACTTCCACACCTGTTTCATCCCATCCTCAATCGTCTGTTCACGGGATTTATACAGGATCTTGAGTTCGATGATCACTCTCTGAACCGTTCCGTCCTTTAGTGGCCACCGTACATAGAGATCGGTCCGTGTCCGGCCAAGTCCGTATTCCCGGTCAATCCTCCCTCCTCCGTTTACTATCCGTTGGAGGAATGCCTGGAGAAGGATCTGTGGTCCTGCTTCCTTATACTGGAACCGCTCAATCCAGCTCTCCGAATGCTCCCTGAAGAACTGCTGGAATTCATTAATGAGTTTAGAAACATTGAGCCTTCCATCGTCATCGACAAACCATGCCTGTTTGAGGGCCATCCCTGACTGACTCTCCCAGGATAGTTGCCGGG
>CAYWHV010000450.1:0-2454 GCA_964458045.1 uncultured Methanospirillum sp. | reverse complement strand
TTACTCCCGGACAATAACCCGTTTTCCCTGGAGTATTACCGCCAGACGCCGGACTGTATCCGGACTCATCCCGGCAGATTTCACGGGTGCATCATATTGCTTCTCTTCTATCTGAAGGAGGGATTCTTGTGCCATTCCTTCAATATCCTCATCTGGTTTTATTGATTTGAACTCGATTACATAACCGGCAGGATACCGACTGGTCTTTGGGATCATAATAATGTCAGCCCTTCCAAGTCCTGACTCAGCTTGTGATCTGATATCATAGACTGACCGGAGGTTTGCTAACAGCCCAAGGACAAAGGCGTGAAAAACTGCTTCCGGCAACTTTGCCAGATCATAGATGCTCACAAGGCTGACGGTCAGGTTTTGTAAGGTATGCTCAAGAATCTCTGCAGTTTTATTCTCCAGAAAAACGGAGAGAAATCCGGCGATTCCGAGAGATGGATCACCCTGTTCGAACTGACTATTTACAAATTGTTTATACGCAGTCGAAATCTCCCGGTTCGGAATGGTGAGTGCATAGGTGAGAAGGTTCGGATCATAATCTGCCCATTCCGGCCTTTCTGCCCGGAGATAGCCTGAGAGGTACAGAAAACCCCAGATGTTTGCCGGGTTTCTTCCAATGTCCCTGAAGGTAATGGTTTCTGTGATCGGGTATCGAATCTCTTCTCCGGAGAGGAGTCTTTCAAGATCCCGTTTTATCTCAATCCCACCCCGTGCGAGTTCCTCATATACGAGGGTATTCGCAGAAGTGTTCAGCCAGTGGGGACCGGGTGGAGCAGGAAGATTGTCAACATAATTTGAGACCGACCAGGGGTTGTATATTGTCTGTTCTCCAAAGGAATATCCATTATACCACTCCCGGATCACCTCCCCATGATCCGGAAGAGAGAAGTCAATCAGAATTTTATCGATATCAGCTTCGGTAAATCCGAACATCCGGGAAATGGGATGTGACTGGAGGGTTGTAATGACTTTGAGATTATTGAGATCTGAAAATATCGACTCTTTTGCAATCCTGAGTATCCCGGTAATTACTGCCCGGTAAAGAGATTGTGCGTTCTCATGCTTGAGTCCTCCTCCAAGCCATGACCGCATGAACTCTGCCATCTCCTCGTAATAATCGTATCTCCATGCCTCGATCATGGGGCTGTCATATTCATCGATAAGGACGATGACCGGTTTTTTGTGGTAGGAGTACAGGATGCAGATGAGATCTCTCAGGCTGCTTTTTAAGGCGGCGAGAGAACTTCTGCCATTTTTTAGCTCATCAAAATCAGTCCTGGCGACATCTGTCTCAAGTATTTCTGCAGCACAGGAGTTTTTGTTATAGAGTTCACTGATGAGTTTTCGCAGTTGCAGCTCTGTCTCCTGGTATGTCTCACCCCTGATCTGCTTGAGGGACAGATAGATCACCGGGTACTGCCCCTGCTGCTTCATGCAGTTTGGATGTCCTGATATGGCGAGGTCTTCAAAGAGGTACCGCCGGTCTTCCTGAGATTTTTCAAAGAAGTATCTGAGCATGGTCATGTTCAGGGTTTTTCCAAACCTCCGGGGACGGGGGATAAGGATTACATCATTACCACCAATGATCTCTTTGATAAGAAGAGATTTATCAACAAAATACCCTTTATCATCTCGTAATTTTTTGAAGTCATCAGTCCCAATTTTAAATACCGGCATATATCCCTCTTCATGACCTGATACAATACCTGTTGGAGAGCGAAGGGGATATTATTAATCTTAAACAGAGGAGGATGATGTACGTCTTGGTTACTTTTCTGACAGGAAATCGACCTTCCATTCATAGACAACCGGAGTCATCTGACCTGATGAGGTCTAATCCAGAATAACTCGCCTGGGATTTATAGAGATTTCAGGGGGGACTTCCGGGTGTGTTGGATGGGATAGTTGTTCATCCTGTATGGGGGCTGCAATTTGTTGATATGACAGATTCGATGGTTTCGGGTTCGTGAGTTATTCTCATAAGATGGGATGATAATGGATACACCTTTACCGGGTTTATTCAGGCAACCATACGGATGGCGGATGAGATTGAGATCTATGCCCGATACCTTGATCTCCTGGATGAACATGTGCAGGCGTATGGGATCTGACCGGGGATCACCGGGTCTTTTTTTGGGATAGAGTTTTGGAAGGATACAGGATCTATAGGGGATGATTGTAATGAGGATTATAGGATGAGTTCCCTTGCCGGTCATGATTTTACATTGAGCAGGCTCAAATTATAACATATCATAAAACCATGTAAAGTAAGATATAGGATCTGATTCTATGAACCACCTAAAATATACCGTTTTAATAGAGAAAAATGAAGATGATGGATATACGGTGACCGTTCCTTCTCTTCCCGGGTGTATTAGTGAAGGCGATACATGGGATGAGGCAATTGCCAACATCACCGAAGCAATTGAGGGATACCTTGAAGTT
>CAYWHV010000449.1:0-2463 GCA_964458045.1 uncultured Methanospirillum sp. | reverse complement strand
AATACAGGATTTGATTTTGACATCCGGATAGCGACAGGTGCAGGAGCATTTGTCTGTGGAGAGTCAACCGCTCTTGCAGCATCCATCGAAGGAAAAACCGGCAGACCACGAATAAGGCCTCCCCGACTTACCGAAAAAGGAGTCTTTGGCCGGCCAACTGATCTAAATAATGTTGAGACCTGGTGTAATGTCCCGGTTATCATTGCCAAAGGAGCTTTTTGGTATTCATCCATCGGTGCAAAGGGGAATACCGGGACCAAGGTCTTTTCCCTTGTCGGAAAGGTCGATAATGTCGGTATGGTCGAGGTACCCCTGGGAACATCGCTCCACTCAATCATCTATGATATCGGAAATGGCGGAGCATTGGGAAAAGAGGTGAAGGCGGTCCAGACCGGAGGTCCATCAGGAGGGTGTATCCCGGTCAGACTCTTTGATACACCGGTTGATTTTGAAAGCCTGAATCAGGTCGGAACGATGATGGGATCAGGAGGTCTTGTGGTGATGGATGAGGATACCAATATGGTAGACATTGCCAGGTATTTTATCAATTTCGCTTCAGGTGAGTCATGCGGAAAATGTGTCCCCTGCCGGGAAGGACTCAAGCATATGCTCCTTATCCTGAATCGGATTATCGCCGGTAAAGGCACTCGTGAGGATCTCGACCTGCTCAAAGAATTGTCTGAAACGGTTCAAAAGACATCATTATGTGGTCTTGGGCAGACTGCACCAAATCCGGTTCTGACCACGATGCAGTATTTTAAAGAGGAGTATGATGACCTCATCTCACCGGAGGCCTGATATGTCACTATTTGGCTCCATGAACCGGATGGTTACCATCACCATCAACAAAAATCAATACCTGGCTGAAGAAGGGGAGATATTCCTTCTCACCGCCATGCGACTGAATATTGATATTCCTCATCTCTGTTATGAAAAAGCCCTTGAACCATATGGAGCCTGCCGTCTTTGCATGGTTGATGTGGTCACGTGTGGAAAGACGACAATGACTCCCGCATGTACCATCAAAGTTCATAATGGCCTTGAAATCCTGACCGATACTCCGGAGATCATAAAACACCGAAGCCTGCTCTTTGAACTCTACCTGGCAGAGGCACCAAAATCAGAAGTAATCCGTGAAATGGCCGCGAAATACGGAGTTACAAAGACGCGGTTTCTTAAGAAGATCGTTCATGATGACCCGCTATTCGGAAAATGCATGTTGTGTGGATTATGTGTCCGGGTGTGTAATGAGATAATGGGCACAAGTGCCATCAATTTCATAAACCGGGGGCCATACACGGTTATCAATACACCCTTTTTTGAACAGAATCCGGACTGTGCAGGGTGTGCTGCCTGTGCCCAGGTATGTCCGACGAATGCGATAGTGTTTGAAGATACTGATTCAAAACGGGTCATGCAATCATGGTCCGGAACAGCCGTCCCTCTTGCAACATGTTCATCATGCAAGAAGTCGTATGCACCGGAGAAACTCATGCACAAGGTGCTGGACAAACTCGACCCTGCAATTATCGAAGAGCTACGAACCCTGTGTCCTGAATGCAGGCGCCAACACATCACCAGAATGGAGATCGGGAGAACCCCAAGGTCATAATATCATGACAGAAAAACATTCGAGGAGTAAAAAAGTATAATGAGCACTCATGGATTTCGGGTAGTCATTACCGGAAAAGGAGGCGTTGGAAAGACAACGATAACCTCACTCCTCTCTCATCTTTTTGCAGGAAGAGGATATTCTGTATTGGCGGTTGATGAAGATCCCCAGATGAACCTTCCCTATGCTATCGGGGTTTCTCCAAAAGATGCTGAATCGATTGTTCCGCTCTCAAAAAACCTGGATTATATTGAGGAGAAAACCGGGGCCAGACCTGATTCCGGATATGGTCTCATGCTCTCCCTCAATCCGGACGTATCAGATGTAGTTGAGCGGTTTGGAATGAAAGGACCGGACGGGGTGAATATTCTGGTTATGGGAACAGTTGTAAAAGCTGCTACGGGGTGTCTTTGTCCGGAGAACACCCTGCTTGATGCAGTAATGAGACATATCAATCTTCGGGAAGGGGAGATAATTCTCATGGACACCCAGGCAGGGGTTGAGCATTTTGGCCGGGCCATTGGAAAAGGCTTTAATCAGGCAATTCTGGTTGCAGATCCAACATTTAACGCGGTCCAGGTTGTAAAACATGCAGCAGAACTTGCCAGAGAGCTGGAGATAAGGGATATCCACCTGGTCATAAACCGGGTCAGAACCCCCGGTGATATCACAAAGGTGAACAGGATGCTTGCCGGCCATGAAGAGCTGTTTTCTGGAAAATATTATATTCCGTATGATGAGATGATGCTCCTCTATGATCCGGATGTACGGCCAATGCTCGACGAACCATCAGAGTTTGTGGATGGTGTCAGGGAACTCCAGATGTCTCTTGAGATGCATGGACTTATGAG
>CAYWHV010000448.1:0-2480 GCA_964458045.1 uncultured Methanospirillum sp. | reverse complement strand
CCGGTCAGTTCCTCTCCGGTCTTTTCTGACAGGATGGAATAATCCTGATATTTCCCCCGTTTTAAAACCGGCTCAACAAGGTCTTTTGCAATCCAGAGAATCTCCTTCTTCTCTTCTTTTACTGCCTCAACCCGGGCATATATAAAATCTTTATCAACGGCAACGGCTACATTTGCCGGAAGGGTCCATGGAGTGGTGGTCCAGATGACCAGATATTCATTCTCAAGACCATGGATCGGGAACTTTACAAATATTGACGGGTCCTGTTCATCCCAGTATTCCACTTCAGAATCAGCAATTGCAGTCTCACACCGGGGACACCAGTTCACGACCCGGTGACCACGGTCCAAAAGTCCCTTTTCATCTGCCTGTTTCAGCGTCCACCATGCCGCTTCAATATATTCAGGCATGACGGTCTGATAGGGATCATCAAAGTTCATCCAGACGCCAAGAGCTTTAAACTGCTCTGACATGATGTCTTTGTGACTCAAGGCGAACTGCTTGCACCGCTCTATAAAGGCACCGATACCATATGCCTCAATATCTTTCTTATTTTTAAAGCCAAGTTCATGTTCGACCCTGACTTCGATAGGCAGCCCGTGCATATCATACCCGGCACGGTCGATGACATGGAGTCCATGCATCCGCTTAAACCGGAGAATGCTGTCTTTGAGGATCTTATTCCATGCTGTTCCAAGGTGAATGTGTCCGGTGGTGTATGGCGGACCATCCACGAAAAACCATGTTTTTCCATCCCGGTTCTGCTCCTGAACCCTGGCATATATACCCTCCTGTGTCCAGAATTTCTGAACAGAGGCTTCTATATCCCTGGGTGTAAAACTGCTGGTAACCTCTTGCACAATATTTCCTCAAAAATTCCGTATATTATTGGCCGCACCGGAAGATAGGTGTTTCTTATAGTGCATTGCGAAACGACATAAATATCATAATTAAATAAAGGTCATTCCGAGGTGTGCTGACAAAACACACCCTATCGTTAGAAGCAATCTTTCGGGATTATTGCAAAGAGGTTTGCTTTATACCAGGATACCCGGGGATCGGATCCTGGTAGAAACGCTGATCATCCCACCGCTTCCAGACCGGATACAGATATTCTCCAACCATTGCGGGATCCTCCTGGTATAACCAGATTCCAGATATGAGAACCCTTATCTGAAGATGCAGGGGAAGATGCTCAAAAATTCTGATATCATAGATGTCAGCCCGAACCGTCTGCCAGGATTTGGAAAGCGTGTTCATTGGATCCTGACCCGGACCTGCAATGATACAGATATCAATATCACTCCGTTCATCAGCCTTTCCTGTCACATGTGATCCATAAAGAAGCATACCTATGGAATATTCTTTCAGATGAGCCAGATCTTCAGAAACTTTTCTTAAGAATTCTGGATCCATCTACTAAAATCCTCCAGGCGATCTTCAATAAGAGGTAAGAAACATTCAATCCTTTCTAAAGCAATTCGCTCATCGGTTGAATTATACCGATGAATGATACGATTCCGCAGACCGTTCATTTCAGACAAGACCTGTTGATCTTTTTTGGAAAAGAGAGAGATCCTCTCAATATTAGAATAATCATCCCGTGCAGGAAGGTCAGTGTCCCGCAAATTCATTGCAATAAGGTCCATCAGGCATTCAATCACTTCCTGGTACGCTTTAAAAATTGCAAGTAGTGGCATTTCATCCATTGGAGAATCGGATCCATACAATGAAATCCATTCATGAATCTGATTACACCGATGAGCAGCCCAGCCAATCTTCTCCTTGTACCGAAGTCTCCTGTCAGGATCCATTTCAGATATACATTACACAGGAAGCATAAAAATAGTAAAGGAATGAAAGTCCCTCTCTACCACCCGCCGGCACCTCCACCACCAAATCCTCCACCGCCGCCAAAGCCTCCTCCTCCAAAGGATCCGCCAGACCCTGATGACGGTGGTGAATAGGCGAGCATCGGTAAAAATCCGGTGTGGATGAGAGCAGGAGCAAACCACCCGCCTGATGGGAGATCAGGAACCTGAATCTTCAGTGATTTGAGCGTCTTTGATACCTGGTCACCCACACCCAAAGCAGTCCCGTATACCATCCAGTCTCCCCAGATGGATATATCCTCCGGAGAGTACCGCTGCATCATAACCGAATCTGATAAAAATCCCCGGAACGACTCCCATTGCAACCGGTCACGGTAATAATCCCCCTTCCAGGTTCCAAAGAGAGATACCGGGAACACCAGAGCGATAATCATCTGGAGAATACTTAATGAACTGGTATATACTGCCTGACCAAGGATCAGACGGTCACCCGGACCGATGATGATCAAAACCAGGGATACGAAGAATACACCCACTGCCAGGATCAGAAGGGGAATCAGATGGGTATGACCATTCCTGATGTAGGCAGAGACCATCTGATCAACAATTCCGGATGGTAAGTCCCGAAATGAGTTCTGAAATTCAGCC
>CAYWHV010000447.1:0-2482 GCA_964458045.1 uncultured Methanospirillum sp. | reverse complement strand
TCAAGTCCTTTTCTGACTATGATCAGGTTATCTGAAGGGAGGGGGGGGCGCTCTTTGTACCCGAACAGTTCTCGTATTGAATAGACCTCTAAAATCTCCCCGTGCAGGTTAATCGTGCCGGCCTGTCCTTTCCCTGTCCTGTTTTCTGTATCAATACTGACCATCCTGATCATAGAGACTGCATCTGAAAACGGTATCCCGCACCTGATGTGCCCGACAGAAAAGAACAGGTAATGATCCATGGCTGACCAACTATACAGATTAATCAGCATTTGTCGTTTTTCAATATAATACTGCAGTATTTGCAGTCCGGTTATCTGGGTTTTGAAAACCTGAAAATTTCACCCAAATGATATATTCAGGGGATTCTCTCTCCTTATGGGGGAAGATCTCATCTGATTTTTGAGATAATCGGGTGATCGATATAATAATAATATAATAAAAACAATGGAATGAATCAGGGATGGGGATGGGTCCGGATACAGTAGTACATCTTTCGGATACCGATATAGAGATAATTGATATCCTTTCTGACGTTGGTTTGAAGAGTGGGGAAGCACGGGTGCTGGTTGTGCTCTTTAAGGGGTATGACCTGACATCGCGTGAGGTCGAGAGGATATCTGATCTTCGGCAGCCAGAAGTCAGTATAGCAATTAACCAGCTTATAAAAAGGAGCTGGGTGTATGTTACCAGTCATATCACCGAGAAGAAAGGTCGTCCGGTCAAGGTTTACAGTCTTCAGCGTTCTATTGATGAGATCCTTGATCAGATCAAAGGTGAGATTGAAGGAGACTACCGCAGGAAGATTGAGGTTATTGAACGGGTCAGGGTTATGGTCCGGGAAGCAAAGGAAACCGAATAACTCTCCCTTTTCAATGAATATCCTGTATCGGGGATCGTTATATCCATCCGGATAATCCGGATATGCCTTTTTTTACCGATTCATAATCCTGCATGTTCAGGGGATTCTTCCACCAGAAATATCAGGGACTGATGTCATACCCTACTGCATATATCTGGTGATCATCTGTGAAAGTCACGTTCTGGGTAGCATCCATCATTCTTGTTCTGATCTGTTCTGCCGGTGTGGTTGTAGGCGAAGATATGACCGACCGGATTCAATATCCTGAATACTGGTATCAGCAGGGGGTTTCTGAATTCCTGTTAAAGCATTATGACCGGGCACTGTACCTGCTGGATACCGCCGTAGCCCAGGATCCGGACCTTGCCGATGCCTGGTACTGGCGGGGTGTGGTCCTGAGTGCTCTAGGAGATAGTGCAGGATCTGCTGAATCGATAGCAAAAGCAAAGGCAATGAATCCCATGATAGATGATCCCTTCCACAGGCGTGTCGGGCCTCTTGCTGAACTGGTCATCACACCGGTTCCGACACCACGGACCGTCAGGGATGAGGAGCAGCCGCAGATGGTGGAGACGAACATTGATCTCTCCAAGCAGCCGGACCCGACCGGGCCTGATATGGTTATTACATCATTTGCCCCCCTGGTCAGGGAAGGAAATCCACAGCTTGAGGTCAAGGCCACGGTAATCAATCAGGGATACCGGCCATCAACTGACTTTTTCATTACGTTCTATGCGTCAGATGATGCAACCATCACCCGGGATGATACTCCAATCGGGTATTATCTTATCCCGAACCTGAAACAGGGGATGGAGAAGAAACTGACCGGGTACTTCCCGATGGATCGGATGGACCCGGGTTCATTCTACATTGGAGCCATCGCAGATCCGGCAAATGAGATCATGGAGGTATCTGAAGACAATAATGTGAAAGGATCCACCTCCAAAGTGACGATTCCTGATGTGAAGAGTTCAGCGTTCCTGGTCACAACCGGTTCAGTGCCATTTGTGTCAGAAGAGACTGAAGAGGATTCACGGTTTACCATTACCCGACCGGATCTTGTCATCAGTAAGGTTACCGGTCAGCAGTCTGCCGTGCAGGGCGGGACCATGAATGTCAACACGACGGTGAAAAACCAGGGGTCAGCATCTGCAGGACCATTCAGGATCTCACTCTATCTCTCACCAGATGCCCTGATTACCGAACAGGATCGGGAGATCGGGTATGGGGAAGTTGCTGATCTCGGGGTCGGGATGCTCCGTGACGGGACAGCCGTTGCAACCGTCCCTGCAGATCTCATCCCCGGCACCTACTATCTGGGCGTGATGGTGGATTCAGGGAAAGTCATCTCTGAAGAGAGTGAGGCAAATAACATTCTCTTTGCCAATAATATGGTAAAAGTCTCTGCAGGAGCCCAGCCGGTCGTGTCCCAGACCCAAAAACCACCTGAACTCCCGGATCTTACCATCCCTGATGTCAGCTCTGATACAGAAGGAACCTCTGGCGGGGTCATGAATGTCTCAACATCAATTCGGAATGTTGGAACCGGTGATGCTGGGTCATTTGTCGTGGAACTCTATCTCTCCGCTGATTCTGAATTATCTGATGAGGATATTCTCC
>CAYWHV010000446.1:0-2483 GCA_964458045.1 uncultured Methanospirillum sp. | reverse complement strand
TGGATACTTCCATCAGTACCGATATACCATGCGGCTTTCAGGGACATCCGTGACTGGGCTGTATAACTGAGTTCCCGGGGAATAATCTACTGGTAAATCGGGTTTGCTATCGCCAGAGCCCCACTCCTTTCCTGGGTAATGAGACCAAGATCAACAAGGTATGAGATATCATCCGGTTTCAGGTTCTGTATACATCTCACCGGTGAGTATCGGTTCGATAATTATCCGGCTGCCGTTACAAAAACAAATCTAATATGACTATCAAATAAAGAGTAAATGTAAGCCATCAATTTTTTGAAAATCGTGATCAAATGTCGCTAACGTTGAGATATTATGTTCCATGCATGTAGTCAAAATTAACGCATCACCAGATAAGAGATGATATTTGTCTGCCATTTGAGATATCATCTGGATGTTTGTACTGTCTGCACAAAAAGAAAAATCATTGACTAATAAATTTAGACGATCAATAAAATCCGAAATATTTCTATATCCGTTTTTATGAATATGTTTACGTATTGCAGCGATTGATTCTATTTCGAATCTCTCACGGAGCAATATTTTTGTTCCTGCATACATTGCCTCGTGATAAATCAAAGGAGAAATAATCAACCGATATTCAGTGGTTTGTATAAAATTACGGACGAAATCGGAGTCTGGGCATTCAATTATTGCAGGTATGAGAATAGAAGTGTCTATAAAGGCATCCATGATTCATCCCGTATAGATCTGATATATTCTCGGCTGATAGGATTCTTCACCTTGATCGTATCGAAGGGTAATTTTCTCTCTATATGAACTATAACTCGTTCACCGTCTTTTAAGTCGAGAGGTTCGACCGGTTTTAGCACATTTCCAATAAAAACACACTCTATTGTTTCAGCCATAATATCAATAATTAAATTGACTGATGAGGGTAAAATTCAACCGCCTCTTAAATCAGTAATCAGACATTTCTTACAATGATGTTTTTTTTCCCGAGTAAATCCGGGAGTCACTGAAATTACGGACTCCACAGAGGATGACAGATAAGGGTAAATGAACTGGTCGTGTGTCATATCCTGTCCGATACTAACGAAACACTGACATCAGAGTGTCACGAAGATGAGTATAAATCTCATCATTGAAAAGAATCAGTGGTTTTTCAGAGAAAATTCCTCTTGTTTGTTCCTGGGTATTAACTTGAATCTGATATTTTCTGACACATCCTCCTCCTGCCAGACTATCCGTTTGTTGCTCGGTTTGATGTTGCTTCATATTATGATACCATCTCACATGACATCCTACTAAATCAGGTTGCGTTGTCCGGCTGCCCCCTCCCTCTCATGAGTATTGTAAGAAAGTACCTTGCTCTGCCTGATACGGAAAACACCGGTGTCGGACTCTCAGCTGGGGGGATCGCTCTCATCCCTGCTCGGAGCATTGTATCTCTCCCCTATTGATGCTGCGTTTGACGCGATGGGCGATGGTATCCTGTACCGCAGATATATGGATGACTTTGTCATTCTTACCAGAACAAGGAGACAGCTCAGATCGGCTATCAAAACGGTCCACCACATCCTTACAGACCTGAACCAGACCGTCCATAAGAAGAAACGGTTCATCGGCGGGACGATCCGGGGGATTGACTTATGAAAACCCTGTCTTTATTGTTTCAGCGCCTGAACAACCGTCCCTACTATGATGGTAATTATCCCGGCTATCGTGAGCAATACCCCTGCATAGAGAGGAAACGGCGCAAGGAATGATATGCTATCTGAAAGCCACCAAAGAAGAATTCCGACACACGTTGCGATTATTCCCTGAGTGAAGGACTGGTATTCCATAGGTATTCTCCTGCTTATACCGGTCAGGATAGGACAAATATTTTCCCCTGAGCCCTACGAGTATCAGATGATTATCATGAGAAGATATTGGTCTTTTCCATCTGTTGTAATCCCTATAATGATACTTTTCCTTCTGATTTCCCCGGTGTACGGGGCGTCTCCATCATATGATCCAGTGACCGGACGGGATTATGATACCTTTGGGGGATTTTTTGATCAGTATGGTCAGTATGTTGATCCCATGGGCGGGGTCATGGACCAGTACGGGGAGTATGTGCCGGATAGTTACTCTGAAGCCTGTGATACCTACTCTGATTCAAAAGGGCAGGTCTATGGGGGAAAAGCTCTTACCGGCAATTTAAAGGAGGGAGACTGGTTATTTGGGAATACTGACATGTACCGGATTGAGTGGCCTCCGTATATTGAACTGACCCGAAATTCGGAATGTAATCTTGAAGGAAGATATTTCAATGCTGCAGGTGTTCCTTTCACGATTACAATCCGGGAAAAGAGGAGATTCCTTGGGACGACCGTTGATCAGATTGCCCTGAACCTAAAGGACATTGCTGATCCCGTCACACAGGAAAAATTATTCAAGGACACTGGAAATGAGAAGGAGCTGGCCCGAATGATGCTCCAGAGTCATGCTGTTGATGA
>CAYWHV010000445.1:0-2505 GCA_964458045.1 uncultured Methanospirillum sp. | reverse complement strand
GCGGTTGACTTGTAATCAACAGGTCCCGAGTTCAAATCTCGGCTGAGGCTTCAGGCCGAGGAGGCCTAGAGCCTAAGGAAAAATTCTTACGCAATGAGGTAGGATTTTTCTTCATGGCCTCCCCTCATCTTACGCTATCTGACTCTTTTCACTCCATCAAAACCACCAGCGGAGAGGAATCACTCGCCAAAGCCCTTTCCTCCGGACAGATTACCACGGATGATGCCCAGCTCATCAGAATGTTCATCTCCCGGTGCTCAATCGTGGATGATATCAAGCTCAAACGGCAGCTGAAACTCACGTACACCCTGGTAAACTGGCGAAGGTTCATTCCTCCGTTCAGGGACTTGACCATTTATGATCTGTATGAAGCGGTAAAGCAGATCAAGAACGGGACCACCAAGGATGGCAGGCCGTTTGCCGTCCATACCATTGCCGACCACGTAGCCATTCTCAAACAGTTTTACCGGTGGATGATCGAGGAAGAACTCTCCACAATCCCCCTGGCCAAACTGAACAGTATTAAGGTACCCAGCCGGAAGGGTGCCACCAAGCGGACACCGGAAGATCTGCTCAGCCCGGAAGAGGTGAAAGCCCTCATTGCAGCAGCTGATACCCTCAGGGACCGGTGCCTGATAACCTTCCTCTATGAGGGTGGGTTCCGAATCGGTGAAGTCGGGCAGATACAATGGCATAATATCCGCATTGACAAGAATGGAGTGATTGTCAACATCAACTTCAAGACCGGGGTTGACCGGTATGTCCGGCTGGTGCTGACCAAGGAGTCCCTGATGAAATGGCGGTCCGAGTATCCCGGCTCCCCGACCGGAGAGAACCTGATATTTCTCTCAAAGACCGGGGAGCAGCTGACCTACAACGCCATGAAGAAGATCATCGCAAAGACCGCAGAGAAGGCAGGGGTCAAAAAGAAGTTCACCCTGCATATTTTCAGGCATACTCGCATCACTCATCTCATCCAGAGCGGCATGAGCGAGTCGGTCATTAAAATGATGATGTGGGGGTCGGTCTCTACCAATATGTTTGAGGTGTATGCTCATCTCTCCGGTGCTGATATTGACCGGGAAGTGCTGAAACTCAATAATATTCCGGTTGAATCACAGCAGTTGTCCGGATGCGTGGAACCGATAGTCTGCCCCAATTGCAGGGAGATCAATGGTTCGGACAGCCGGTACTGCCATGTTTGTGGAGAAGGGCTCTTGCCTGACTCGGTTAAGTCGGATCAATTGTTCCAAGAATTTTTACTTGAAAAGAAACACCTTCTGATAGAATATATCGACACTTTAGAGCGTCAAAAATAGGAATAAGAATTAAATATTGTAATAATGCTACTTTAGTATGACCGCTATTTAAGCGGTTGGTGAGTAGCTTGAATCCACCTATTTTTGATTACGAGGTCATCGAAGCGTATGAGACCCGGACTGGGTTTTATGGGCTTGGTGACTTCCTGGAAAAGAAACGGGCAATTACCATACGTAGACCGGAGGGAATGCCCCATGCAGAATAGAAGCCCCCACAGCCTTCAGTCAATTACCACATCTCAGAAGTTGCGGGGAGCTTGCTTTGATCTTACTCTTCCACTTTTTAAGGTTGATGGTATGAATCACACTGGTAGGATTGATCATACCGGTTCCCTTTTTATAGAAATTCTTCAAAAAGTGCACCAGCATTTAACTATTCGTGTTCCAGAAGGTAGGATGGTTAACGGTTTGATCCATGCTATGATCTGTCACTCGCCTCATTCCGGTCCCAGACGGGGAAGGCTTGGAAAAATCCTGCGGGCGCTATTCAATCGGTGAGATTATGTCTGCCCGCTACATTGCGGGCCGTGCTGCAGAGTATGAAGCTCGCACTATCTTACAGAACGCTGGTTACGAAGTCATGCGTGCGGCGGGGTCCCATGGGCTCTTTGACCTTATCGCATGGAAGAACCGGGCAGACATTCTCCTCATTCAGGTAAAGCGGACTCGATCGCCGGTTTCTGCTTCAGCCTACCATGGGGAGATCACCAGAATAGCAGAAGCGGTGAGCAATGATCTCCTCTGTGGGGATGCACATCTATGGATTTTATCGACAAAAGGCTGGATCCGGTATCTGATCACGTCAGGCGGAGCGGTGCCGGTTGCCTGGGAGGATGGGCATGGAGTACTCAGCAGTTCTTGACCTCCTCTGTGGGAGTGGTGCGGTTGTTGAGCTCCGGGCTATCACTGATGACGGGATGGCCTCCGGGTACTTTTCTGACTATGCTGCTTTCGGCAAGGCTGCTGCATACCTGGATGGCCTGTCGCAGACGCACGGGGTGTATCTCACTCTGAACGAGGTGAACCCGGCCTTACTTGCACGGCGGGCGAACCGGGTGAAGCACCGGCTCGGGAAGAAGGACTCAACAACGGCCGATGGCGATATCATCCGTCGCCGGTGGCTGCCGATCGATATTGATCCGGTCCGGCCGTCCGGGGTCTCGTCTACTGATGCGGAGCATGGTGC
>CAYWHV010000444.1:0-2508 GCA_964458045.1 uncultured Methanospirillum sp. | reverse complement strand
GCAAGCAGGTAATGGGGGAGAGCATGAGGATAGAGATCGCGATGACTGAGAGAAATTTTTAAGGCCGGTTGATCGAAACCGGACTCTCCAAATACGGCAATGCCTGAAATCCGGGGTGATATGAGGGCATGCAGGGTAATGGGGCTATCAGCCTCTGGATATGCCTTTTGTTTTCCCTGATGTTCCGGGGCATTACCCCTCATGAGAGTCATCTGTTCTCTCATCTGTTTCGTCTGGAGAAAGATACATGTGTGGGTATAGGAATGGGACTCTGGATGAAAAAATTAGGTTTTCGTGGGGCATTCGGATTATTTTAAACTGATATTTCTGAACATTGCATTATTTGCCGGGTGATAATGAATAATTGCGGGTGAATTCAGAGCGAACCAACTGTCTTCTTCAATTTTCCCAAAATCCTCGTCTCCAGAGTGTCTTCCATAACCAGATTTTTGATGTACATATTATTGTAATATGATAACACATATGCTCATGAAAGAGTAATGATAGGAATAGAATTCAGGGGATAATACGGTGAAAAAATTCCGGATAGGGACCGATGATTTCAAAGAGTTTATTGAAGATGGAGGATATTTTGTTGATAAATCTCTCCTAATACGGGATATTATTGATGGAAACAAGGTAACTCTTATCCCCCGCCCCCGTCGGTTTGGCAAAACCCTGAATATGACAATGCTCCGGTATTTCTTTGAACGATCAGATGAGAGCCGGTCTTATCTCTTTGAAAACTGTGCCATTGCTGATTTTCCTCAATATATGCAGCATCAGGGTCAGTATCCGGTAATATATTTCAGTTTAAAGGATCTGAAGCGTGATTCGTATGAGCACTTTATTGAAGCTGTCCGTGTTGAAATTGGTAGTTTGTATAAAAAATTTGCAGAGGTTCAACCGGTTTTATCGGATGGGAGCAGGGAGAGGTTTCTTCGTATCATCACGGAAAAATCTACCCTCAATGATCTGTATAGCAGTCTGAAAGATCTCATTACTCACTGCTATCAGTACTACAAAAAACCCGTTATCGTCCTCATTGACGAATACGACACCCCGATGATTGAGGCATTTTCACACGGATATTATGACGAAATGGCCGGATTTATGCGATCATGGCTGGGGGCGGGTTTAAAGCCGGAATATGGTCAGATATTGTTCAGGGCCGTCGTCACCGGTATTCTTCGGATTGCAAAAGAGTCAATTTTCTCGGATTTAAACAATCTTGATGTCGCAAGCCCTCTTATGATCGGTCCGTATGCAGATAAATTCGGGTTTACTGACCCTGAATTGAATCTCATCCTGTCTGCATTTCAGGCAGAAGACCATGCAGCAATTATCCGTGACTGGTATAACGGGTATTCATTTGGTGGTCATATTATCTACAACCCCTGGTCTGTCATCAGTTATGTTCAGGCTATCCCGAATCCTCCCGGTCCGAAATGGCTGAATACCTCCTCAAATGCTTTGGTATACGAAGAGCTTGAGGCAGGTGGCCTTGAGATAAAACGGGATCTCGAAGTGTTGCTTGCCGGGGAAGAACTGAGATACCCTCTCTCCGAGAATATTACGTTCTCCGATATCGGTAGAAATCCGGTCAACATCTGGAGTTTACTCTATTATTCCGGGTATTTGAAAGCCGAGGATCCACAACCTGATTTGCGGGGCCGGATAACCTATCGCCTGAGTATTCCGAATCGTGAAATAAGTTATGCATATGAGCATTTCATTGAATCCCTTTATCGGAACACTGATGGAGGACTTGATTCTCTCCTGAATTGTTTCCTTGGAAAGAGGTCGATCCTTCAGATTGGACCGGTTCTCCAGGATCTCACCCGTGATCTTGTCAGTATGTATGATCTTGCAAAGCTTCCGGAAGCGGTATTTCATGCCTTTGTCCTCGGTCTTCTGGCTAACCTTCGGACAGTGTATGAGATCCGGTCAAATGCAGAAGCAGGATTTGGAAGAGCCGATATTCTCCTGATCCCACGGACCAGGGACTATCCGATTGCCTATGTCATTGAATTTAAAACTACAGACGGGCAGCAGAATAAGGAAATTAGCAATGATGCCCTTGAACAGATTAGAAAGAAAGAGTATGAAGCAGCGTTATCCAATGCAGGAGTTCCGGATGAGCGAACCGTCCGACTTGCCATAACCCTGCAGGGAAAAGAGGTTCGGGTGGCAACCGGCTGATATGGCGGGCGTATGGAGTTCAATCAGAACGGCGTTTATGCTCTTTGATCCTCGCCGCCACGTTCTCCACGACACTCTCAAACGCTCTATCTGAACAATCTATCCGGATATCTGCATACCGCTCATACAGGGGAATTCTCTGGTCATACATATCACGAAGGCTCTGACCTGGTTCCAGGACAATTCCCCGGGTGGTGATATTCTTGAGCCGTCTGACCATCTCATCATAGGATATCTCCAGGTATACGATCATCCCGTCTGATCTGAGCTGGTTCATTGCCCGGGTACTCAATACCACACTCCCCC
>CAYWHV010000443.1:0-2512 GCA_964458045.1 uncultured Methanospirillum sp. | reverse complement strand
TGTAGATTCGGGTCTCACAAAATATTTTCTCATCCCATGACACCCGGTGTCTCCGGTCAAAAACAATGAGATGAACCTCATCAACACCACACCGATCGGTTTACTTCCTAATCTGTACATAATCCTTACTCGTCTGTTCACATGATAAAATATTAATGTATTGCGTTTTTCTTTTAGACTTCATATAAGAACAGAATCGGATAGATACATCTGGGGTATCCCAGCAGAATCAAAATCCATGAATTAGAATTTGAGATTTTGAGCGATTTGCCGGGCCCGGCAAGCAGCGGCTTTGCTCCGGTCATTTTCGTATTTCAACGGATCACTATCATATTCATGAAAACGCCTGGCATCATCCTTGAAATAGTTATTGATGTTTTGAAAGGTTCAACCATTTTTGATCTCCTGTTATAAGTGAAATTTCGAATGCTTGAGGATTTAACAATATTGTGCATTGTGAGGGCATTCATGTATTCCTCTTTTCCCTTTGTGGTTCGGGATCTTCATGCAGGGACACCACCCAATAAGGAATGGATACAAAACCTGGAGAAAACTGAGTAAAGCTACAGTAGGGTAAAAAATTGATGATCTGATCAGACCACCTCACCAGAACATGAAAATGCCGGGCATTTTCTTGTTCTGGCCTTAAAAATCAGTCATGATTCTGAACTGATCGATCTCTTCCTTATTGAGCTGCTCAAGGAACTCCTCGGCTGCATGTCTGACATCCTTGCTTGCGGTGATTGCTCTGCCGACCACAAGAATATCTGCACCGGTCTTGAGTGCTTCCTTGACGACTGGGACACGGATGCCACCGGCGGTTGCGACAAGGAGTTTTCCTCCTGCTGCCTTCTTGATGTCACCAATGTTGCCCCATGCATGGGACGTGTGCTCTGCATCGATGGCACGGTGAAGCTCGACGATGTCAGGCTTGACCTTCAGGCTGGCGATAAGACTTACCGGATCATCAACGTTGAGCATGTCAATGACCGAATAGATACCGGTCTTGCGTGCCTCGGAAATTGCCTTCTCGATGGTAGATGCCGGAGCAAGACCAGACATCACTACTGCATCGGCAGATGAGTCGGCTGCCATCCGGGCTTCGAGGTTTCCGGTATCAAGAATCTTCATGTCTGCAACAATGAAGGCGTTTGGTTTGACTGCACGGATCTCGGAGATGACGTTCAGACCAAACTTCTTGATCAGCGGGGTTCCTGCTTCGATGATCAGGTGGTCGTTCTCCGGGAGGGCTGAGAGAACAGATCTGAGTTTGCCCATGTCAACAATATCGAGGGCAACCTGCAGATATGGCGGATCCCAGAGGCGCGGTACCTTAAAGCCCATGACGGCATGTGCAGCGCGGTCTTTCTCGTGAATCAGAGTCTTCTCGTCTGGGAACTCCTCAAATGCACGGGATATTGCAAGCTTTGTTGCTCCATAGTTGTACCGGTAGATTCGGTTGTAGTCCTTTGCTGACGGATGGAGGAAAGTGCTGGCCAGAATACAGATATCGTTGATATTTACATCACCAAAAAGACCTTCCTCAACTGCATCAGCGACTGCCTTTGCAACTGCTGCCTGGACAGGCCCGAACATCTGGTTGACCTGTGCCTCATTCTTGAGGGTAACCTTTGGAATAACGACGGTTGCCGGTTTCGTAAGCAGATTTGGACGGACAACAGCCAGAAGAGGGGTATGTCCGGCTGAGAGTTGTGAGAGTGCATTTGCAAATGCCATCCCGACCGGACCGTTCTTATCTCCGACGATCAGGTCCACATGAGCCAGTTCGGATCCTTCGCCGATCAGGGCTTCGCCTATCAGATACATATGATAACCTTCCCCTATATTTCAGCGACCAGACTATAAATCACCAGTGCAGCCTATGGTCTGCAGAGTCATAGAGTAGTAAAACAGGTGGGGTCGGTGAGATTTGAACTCACGATCGACGGGTCTCTCCGATATGCATCAGTGCTCCAACGGATCATCACCAAATCAGTAGACCCATTTGTCATCATCTGCACCGGATGCAAAGACCGCTGGAGCCCGTCGCCATGCCGGACTAGGCCACGACCCCTGTGCTCATATAGGTAGTTCGAAAGCTGATTTAAAGATTATGATCGCCAGTCGCGACTGATAAATTCAGGGAGTTCCCACCTGAGATCAATGGATTCAAAGGCCTCTCCCGAACTGAGCTATACCTGTGGGACTGCCGATTTCCCTTTACTTGGACAGACCATCGGAGAAATCCTGAACGAGATTGCAGAGAAGTATCCTGACATTGAAGCGATTGTATCGCCCCAACAGGAGATCAGATTAACATACCGTCAGTTTCGGGAGGCGGTGGATCAGGTTGCCCGGGGTCTTATGGCCCTTGATATCAACAAAGGGGATCGCGTTGGTATCTGGGCGATGAATTATGCCGAATGGATAATCGTCCAGTTTGCGACGGCAAAGATTGGGGCCATCATGGTCAACATTAACCCCGCATACCGGACATTTGAGCTTGAATACT
>CAYWHV010000442.1:0-2515 GCA_964458045.1 uncultured Methanospirillum sp. | reverse complement strand
CAGAAATCGCATCGATGTCAACACCTGAAAAGTTCAACAGCTCAGAAATCGCATCAATGTCAACACCTGAAAAGTTCAACAGCTCAGAGATCGCATCGATGTCAACACCTGAAAAGTTCAACAGCTCAGAAATCGCATCGATGTCAACACCTGAAAAGTTCAACAGCTCAGAGATCGCATCGATGCAGGTACCAAATTCAACAGTACCCCTCCCATCCGGGGTTTCTATCTAATTTTTCCCTTTTTTGTCGCTTTGAGTGTCATTTTTTTACTTATACATCGATGACATGATATGCAGACTCATCATGTCCTGTTTGTCTTTCTCATCCTGCTCCTCTTATTATGCGGATGCACAACGGACAAAAGTGCATTATCTCCTGATGCTGACAAAACTGGAGCATTGGATCCCCTGACTACCCTGAATAATTCCCTTGTTGAAGAACCTGAAAACCCGGATCTCTGGTATGCAGTTGCTGAAATTCTCTATGAAAAAGGTGATATCAAGGGAGCACTTGACGCAATCACCAGAGCTGCAGAATTCAGCCCGGGTAATAGCACCATTCTCCTCACAAAAGCGCAAATGCTCATCACGGCCGGGGAGAGGGATCGGGCAAACCGTGAGTTGTTAAAAGTCCTTGATCTCCTCCCAGGAAACAAAACCGCTCTGGACCTTTTATCATCCTTACGAGTAAATACAACAACTCCCCTGAATTATATCCAGGTCGAACATGATCTTTTGATTGAACCCAACAATACATGGTCGGCATTCAATAAAGGTCGGTTGCTTTTTGACGAAGGAAGACACAGCGAGGCACTTCCCTGGTTTACCAAGGCAACCACCTATGATCCCAGGAATGCTCCTGCCTGGTACTTTATCGGAACTACATACACTGAACTGGGGAGATATGCGCAGGCTATTGATGCACTGCAAAAGGCACTGGCACTTGATCCCTCAAATGCCGGTACCTATTATGAAATGGGCAGGGCATCTGAAAAACTGGGAAACCTTACCGCTGCCAGAATTCACTATGAAACTGCGATAAAATTAAACCCGGATAATCAGTGGACACGGTTTGTCTATGGAAAAAACCTGGCTCTTTCAGGGGACTATGAACCTGCAATCATTGAACTGAAGACCAGTCTGGAAGGATCATCATGTCAGGCACCGGCCTGGTATGAACTTGCCAATGCATATTACCGTACCGGACAGTATGACCTGGCGCTTGAAGCTATCAACTCTGCACTCACCATCGACCCATATTCGAAAGAATACCGAACCCTGTACCTCTCTATCCGGGCAGCACAGGATCCGGCCTCTTGGTCACTGCCTAATGTTACGGGAAAAATCGCAGATGCACCTAAAAATGCATCCCTGTGGTTCTATCAGGGCGCTATTGCATATCATGACGGAAGGTATGCGGATGCTCTCAATTACCTCACCTCTGCAGTGAGATTAGATCAGATGCATGCGCAGGCCTGGTACTACCGGGGAATGACCCAGTATGAACTTGGAAAGTACGAGGACGCATTATGCAGTTTTGACAAGACAATTCTCCTGGATCCCGGAAATGCCTGGGCTTATTATTACCGGGGAGATATCCTGCAGAAAGGAGGACAGTGTGAATACGCGATTGCGTATCTGAACAAGGGGATACAACTGGATCCTTCCATTCCCTGGACATACTACGTAAAAGGGAATTGTTACCTGAACCAGAGCAGGTATCAGCTTGCTGCAGATGAATTTGACAGATCAATTGACCAGTACCCCTGTAACCGGTGGGCCTGGTTCTTTGGAGGGCGGAGTTATTACGAACTTGGTAAGTTCACCATCGCCCATGAATACTTTACAAAAGCCCTGTCATTTGATCCTGAAAATGAGGAGTTCAGAAGGTGGAGGGCACGGGCATCTGCAGAATCCTCGTATCCGGATGAGGCAATATACCACTATAATCAGACCCTTCCTTTTTCATCAGATGCCTGTGGCATCAAGTAACTTTTTTTAAAGAGACTCATCTATCACAGGAATCTGTGCACCGGTCTTCAGCACTCTGAAAACCTGTACATGAGTGATGTCAGAACCTCCATTCAGGGAGAGTGTTCCAGGTGTGATCTCAAGATTCTTGGAATATTTCGTTTCCCCAGTACCGGTAGTCACCTCATAGTAATCCCCTTCCGGAAGACTCTTCTCCGCTGTTATGATAATCCGGTTTACCAGAGGATCATATCTGACGATGAGCCCAGGCTCTCCTGGAGCATAGAGTGTTCGTGTAGGCCTATCAGGTGGGAACGTAGCAGCCGGTGTAATCTCCTGCGTTATATCAGGTTCAGTAACTATGAGCGGTGGTGATGTTGAGTACGGACCGGGTATTGCTTCATAGTTGAGGAGCCGTACATCCCTGCCAGACTGGTAATCTTCCAGCGGTGTCATCACCTGGCTTAACCCGGGGATCTTCGTAACCATGATATGGTCTGAAATCGGCTTATACTCAATCATTCCAAAGAGGACCAAAGCGAA
>CAYWHV010000441.1:0-2522 GCA_964458045.1 uncultured Methanospirillum sp. | reverse complement strand
GAACAACTCTCTGCTTTGTCATATATTCATCCGGCGAACAGAGGACTTGCAGAGATGTCACTGCATACGCATGGTGTGGTTTTTAAAAAATCTCCGCTCACTCCCGGACCGGATATTGGATCTATGATACGGCATCTCATGAACACCGGGGAGTTTCTGGATATGCGACATCTTATGGATGATTCACGACTTCGCTCAATTCACGGGGCGATAGCATATATTTCGGAGATTGAGACTGATGAATAACATGCTCCTCACCAGGGACATCCCTGCCGGTGGACCATAACCACATGCCAATCGGTCCCTATACCTCATTCAGAAAAGCAGCCAGTCATCTGGTAACCAGGTATCATGAACAGAAGAGCGTGGATGACACAACTCCAATCCCGATACCTCCGGCGGTGTGCATTCTCCATGGAACTGTAGAGGGGTATGCAGCAATTCCGGATCTCTTTCCCCATTCTGAACCATTTCCAGGCATTATTATCTCTCATATTGCGGATGCTGACGGCCCGGTGCCTGAATGTGAGAATAATTCCTTTACCATACGGACACCCCCCGGACTTGTCCATGCAGATGTGTATCCGGGTGATTCAATCATTATTGAGATCCTGATGACCATTCAGCCACCGGAAATGGAAGATAGCGGGGAGTGGCCGATCCTGTATCATCAGGACGGCATTCAGTATCATCTGGGGTTTTCCGACTCGATTTATTATCGGAAACTGCCAAAATAGGTGGAAATTTCTTTATATCCTGCATCTCCACATTTCATTGTTCAGGACTCCTGATCCTCCAGGTACCGCTCTCCAAAGGCGATAATACCTGACCGGATCGTAGGAAAGATATTTTCCATTCCGACTATCTCTTCTATTCCGGTCTTATGCATCATCTCAATCAGCATACATCCTGCTCCGGTAATGCCTACAACAACTTTCTTTTCATGAAGTTCTTCGACCAGCTCCCTGAGCATATCTGCTGCTGATGAGTCAAGATCGGTAATCGCCTCCGCATCAAGAAGCAGGTATCTGACCGGTTCTTCGGATGCTGCCAGAACGGATGAGAGATCTGATGAAAAATATGACGCATTTGCAAAGAAAAGCGGAGCATCAAATTTATACACAACCAATCCTGGGAAGAAGAACTTCTCTCCATCAGAAGTCACTCCATGAAACCCGTCCTTTCCTTCATGGATACCAAGAATCGAACTATGCGGGCGATATATCCGCCTGATAAACTCAAGCAGGGAAAACCCGACAGCAAGGGCAACTCCTTCAATCAGCCCGAAGACCAGAACGCCGACCAGGGTAAGAATTGCCAGAACAAACTCACTTCTCCGTGCCTGATAGATGGATCTGAATTCCCCGATATCAATCAGGCTGTATCCGGCGACGATCACAATGGCACCAAGGGCAACCAGGGGAAGATTGCTCAGAACCGAAGTAAAGAAGATGAGAAATATAATGACCAGAACTGCCGCTATGATGCTTGATAACTGTGTTTTTCCTCCGGCACTGTCATTCACGGCAGTCTTTGTCTGACTGGCCCCGACAGGAAATCCCTGGAAAAACCCGGAACAGATATTCGCCGCTCCGAAGGCGATTAATTCTTTGTTCGAATCAAGTTTATAGTGATTCTTTTTCGCAAACACCCGTCCGGTCAGGGTCCCATCGGTAAACATGATCACCGAGATGGCTATTGCAGCAGGAATCAGGACTTTAAAATCAGAAAAACTGATAAGCGGAACATGCATTTCAGGGAGCCCGCTGGCGATATCCCCAACGACAGCAATTCCGAATTCCTCCAGATGAAAGACCGTGGAGACAATAATTGCCCCGACAACAACAATCAGGGGGCCGGGAAGACGGGGCGTGAAAATCCGGAGGCAGAAAAGGATGAGCAAAGTGATGATACCAAAAGCCAGGGTAAGCATATGGGTCTCGTCTAGTTTGCTGATAAGTTCAAAGAATTTGTCAGAGATATCGACGCTTGACAGGCTTATTCCAAACATCTTCCCGAGCTGGCTGATTATGACGACAATGGACGTTCCGGTGATATAACCGGTTAGGATAGGTTTTGAAAAGAAATCAGATACAAAACCCAGTCTGAACCGGCCGGCCAGAAGACAGAGGAGACCGATAAAAAGTGCCAGAGCACCGGCAAGTGCTGCATACCGTGCAGAATCTCCCATGGCAAGGGGAGCGACGGTCGTTGCAAGCAGGATCGCCGTAGTCGATTCAGGTCCGATGATTATCTGACGTGAACTGCTGAAGAGGGCATATGCAAGCATGGCAACAAATCCTGCATACAGACCCACGACCGGAGTAAATCCGGCTAACTCTCCGTACGCAAGGTTTGAAGGAATAAGAACAGCAAATACCACTGCCCCTGCAACAAGATCGCTTCTAAACCATTCACGTCGGTAGCTTGAGAGATATGCTAGCCCGGGGGCATAATGCAAGAGTCGGTTCACATAAGAAGACGCATCTTTCTTTTCTTCGATTTTGCCGCCAGACATGCTG
>CAYWHV010000440.1:1318-2525 GCA_964458045.1 uncultured Methanospirillum sp. | reverse complement strand
GGTATGGGTGGAAAAGGCAGGATTTTTTTCTTCAGGAGTTGATAAAACCAGTTCTGCCAGAGGAGTGGAGGGAATGGGCTCTGCCGAGGAGATAAAGAGATCATCAGGAGCGATCCGCTCGATGAGTTCCCTGGTCATTTCATGGTCTTCCCAGGTCTCCCCCGGGTACCCGCAGATAAAACTGCCTGCGATCTTCACGCCATGCAGCCGGCATTGTTCAACGGCCTTTTCCACTGAGTCCGGGTAGATCCCTTTGTGCATCAGGTCAAGGATCCTGGGACTTCCGGATTCTATCCCGAAAAAAATCCACCCGACTGTATACTCCCTGACTGCATCAAGAATTTTTTCTGAGATGCAGTCAGCCCTGATATCAGGACATGAGACATTCTTTGGGCCCATTATCCCGGCAAGTCCTTTCAGGAGGGTAATGAATGCATCTTCGTTGATGACTTCCCCCCTCGCCAGGTACAGACTCCCGGTTCCCCCGATAAGGGCAATCCTCCGCACTCCCTTATCTTTAAAGGCCTTCACCTCCAGGAGGATCTCTTCAAGCGGACGACTGCGGATCTGTCTTCCAAAAGAGAGGGGAACCTGGCAGAAGCTGCAGCGTCCGAAACATCCCCGATGGGTTTCAATGTAGGTTTGTGCACCCCTGATATCCTGATCTCCGATATCGTCCGGGATTAAGGGTAACGGGCGTGAGATATCCTGCAGACGAACCTGCTTTGTAAGAATCAGTTCTTCTCCCTGCATAAATGCACAGTTTGGGATGCTCTGCGGTGCATCTCCCTGGATAATCCGGAGCACCGCTTCATCTCCCTCCCCGACAACGACCAGGTCAGGTGCCAGTTCACCAAGTACCATCGCGGGATCAGCACAAACCGGACCGCCGATGATGACGTTACTCCCTTCTCCTTTCAGCCTGCGGACCAGGGAGATGATACGCTCATCCATCAGGTGTTGCGTGGAATACAGGCTGATAAAAACGTAATCACCATGTACACCGGTTGGACTGCGGGTTATGGATACGTGGAACCCCGCATTCCTGATGATCCCTCCGATAGTCATGGCACCATATGTGTAGATATCGGGGGAATAGACTGTAATATTCAAAAATGACTCCTGATATTGCGATTAATGAGTACTATATCTATATGCCTGCTTTTCTTATAGGATTGATCTCTCTATTTCCTGTTTTATATTGAGG
>CAYWHV010000440.1:0-1308 GCA_964458045.1 uncultured Methanospirillum sp. | reverse complement strand
ATGAGCCCCACGGGAGGCTATATCAGCCAGAGTCATCAATTTTTCATCTTGGATCATGTAAATCTCTTCGATTATCAGGAATTCTCACATTTTCCGTGGATTTTCGTTTTTAAGATTAAGATAGGACTATATATGCATTTATCATAATTAGCTTTACCTAAATCTGTAACGACATCTGGCGATCTCTATGAAAACCCTGCTTACGAATCTTCAGAACTGTTCATCAGCACGAATCATCGAAATATCCGGAGGGTCCGGTCTTCAAAACCAGTTGCGTTCAATTGGAATACTGGAAGGAAAGGTTATTTCAATTGTTACCATTCATCCATTCCGGGGCCCGGTTGTTGTAAAGGTGGATGAAACGGTCGTTACCCTGGGAAGAGGTTTTGCCAGTCGGATCGTTGTGGAGACAACGGAATGAAGAAGATTGTATTAATGGGCAATCCGAATGTCGGGAAAAGTATTGTTTTTTCCCGCCTTACCGGTGCTCAGGTAATAACCTCCAACTTTCCGGGAACAACGGTAGATTACTCACAGGGCACAACCTGTTTCCAAAAAGAACGTGTGTTCATAATTGATGCCCCCGGAACATACTCGCTCAAGCCGACAAACCCTGCAGAAGAAGTTGCGTTACGCATTCTCAAAGAAGCGGATCTCATCGTAAATGTTATCGATGCAACAAATCTGGAACGAAACCTGATTCTCACGCTTGAACTTCTTGCCTGGAAAAAACCGCTCATTATTGCTCTTAACATGTGGGATGAAGCCCACCACACGGGAATCGAGATTGATGTTGAACACCTGAAAGAACTGCTCGGTGTTCAGATTATCCCCACTGTTGCCGTGACAGGAGAGGGAATTGCAACCCTTGCTGAGTACTGCTTTTCGCCGGTCTCCATTCCTGACTCAGGAGGGTGGAATGAAGAGGAGAAGTGGGTGATGATTGGGCAGATAACACGTGAAGTCCAGCGAATTACTCATCGGCATCACACAATCCGGGATATTGTCTCTGATGCTTCCATCAAACCGGCTACAGGTATTCCGATGGCATGTGGGGTCATTCTGGCCTCTTTTTATGCGGTAATCCTTTCTGGCGAAGCCTGTATAACCTATATTAACGACCCGATATTCTCCTGGTATCTTACTTTCATTACCGGGATTTCTGAATGGATAGGGCCGGGTTTTCTCCAAAAAATTCTCATCGGTGAGCTTATTGATGGTCAGATTGATTTTGAACAGTCGATGGGTGTTCTCACAACCGGTCTGTATGTGCCTTTCGGAATTGTGCTTCCGTACGTGGTAACATTT
>CAYWHV010000439.1:0-2525 GCA_964458045.1 uncultured Methanospirillum sp. | reverse complement strand
GAAAGGGGACAATGTTCATCCCATTCAACGGAACTCATGGTGTAAACAGGGAAGTTGATGACAGGATCATCACCCTGGTACCACACCTATGAAGATGACGCGGGACAACGGTGAACCTTAAGTCAGCCTCAGATCAATATATACCAGCTTATACTGTAGGATTGTCTCATGAGCGAAGCGGTTGAACTGGACGAAGCAAGAAGGAAATATGAATTTAAAAAGATGCTTGAGCGTCTGGAGGCAAAGGAAGGGAGTGGAACCGAACTTATATCTCTGTATATTCCTCCTGACAAACAGATCTTTGATGTAACCGCCCAGCTCAGGGATGAGTTTGGCCAGTGTTCGAACATCAAGTCCAAGCAGACACGGACCAACGTCCAGAGTGCTATCTCCAGCATCCTTTCAAGGCTCAAATATTATTCTAAGCCTCCGGAGAACGGAATAGCAGTCTTTTGTGGTACCGTCAATAAACACGGGGACCGGCAGGACCTTGAGTGTGATATCGTAAATCCACCTGAACCACTGGGCCTCTACCTGTACCGGTGCAGCTCTCGGTTTGAACTGGAACCGCTCCGGGACATGCTTGAGGAGAAGTATGTCTATGGCCTGCTGGTTTTGGACAGGCGTGAGGCATACTGGGGATTTTTACGGGGGAACCGGATTGATCCGATCGGTGGTACAACCTCTACCGTTCCGGGAAAACAGCGGAAAGGTGGTCAGTCAAGTATCCGTTTTGAACGTCTCCGTCTCATCGCTATAAATGATTTTTATAAGAAAGTCGGTGAACGTTCAAGTGAGATCTTCATCAATGAGAAGGATTTCTTCAACCGGTTCAAGGGACTTCTGATTGGCGGGCCGTCTCCAACCAAGGAAGAGTTTGAAGAAGGAAACTTCCTGCATCATGAAGTCCAGAAGCGGATCATCGGACTTTTTGATGTCGCCTATACCAATGAGAGCGGACTTCCTGAACTCGTCGATGCAGCTGCAGATGCCTTAAAAGGCCAGGAAGTCATTGAAGAGAAACATGTCATGGAACGGTTCTTTAAGGAACTTGTCAAGGATAACGGACTTGCTGCATATGGTGAGCAGTCGATCAGGGCAAATCTTGGGATCGGTGCAATAGACACCCTGCTGCTTTCAGATAAACTCAGAAAAAGCCGCCTGTCCATAAAATGTGACGCCTGTGGATATACTGAAGAGAAGACCGTCCTTATCACCCCCGGTGAAAACCCGGATGATATCGAACTTGGTTCCTGTCCGAAATGTACCTCTCCGCTGGTGCTTGCAGACTCATCAGATATTGTTGATGAACTGACCTACCTTGCCGACCAGTCCAACAGCAAGGTCGCTATCATTTCTGACGATTTCGAAGAAGGATCACAGTTATTTACGGCATTTGGTGGTATTGCCGCAATTCTCAGATACAGGACCGGATACTGATGTACCTTACAACATGTGATGCAATTGCTGCAATCTTAAGGCAGCACACGGGAAAAGAAGATGCCATGCTGACAGACGGCGGTGACCATGCCGATGTTGCCTCAACCATAGCATTTTCCCTGGCAAAAGAACTCAGAAAAGCTCCCGCTGTCATCGCCCAGGAGATTGCCGGAGCGATCAGTGAGAAAATAATGGCAGAGACCGGGGCAGAGACCCGTGCCGTTGGTCCCTATGTCAATTTCATTTTCGGCGCCAAATACTGCTCAAAAGTGCTGGAGTATGCTGTCCGTGACGGATATGGAAAAGGTCAGGAGAAATCTGACCGGGTGGTTCTTGAACACACCTCTGCAAACCCGAACGGCCCCCTTCATGTCGGGCATATCAGAAACACCATCATCGGCGATACTCTAACCAGATGCTTCCGGAAGGCCGGCTATTCTCTAGAGGTCCAGTACTACGTCAATGACATGGGCAGACAGATAGCAATTGTTGCCTGGGGAATAGCTACCCAGGGAGCAGATATCCATGCCGAAGGAAAAGGCGACCATCTGATAGCCGAAGTATATATTGAGGCAAACCGTCATCTTGAAAAAGATCCGGCCCTGAATGCAGAGATTGACCGGCTCATGCAGCTGGTTGAATCAGGCGATCCTGATACCATCAGCCAGTTCAAGATTCCGGTAAAGCGCTGTCTGGACGGATTTAAAGACACCCTTGCTGCCATGCACGTGAAACATGACCGGTTTATGTACGAGAGTGACTTTATCCGGAATGGCGATACTGCAAAGGTCCTCTCCCGGATCTCCCACTTACCGGAAGCACGGATGGAGGAGACCCTCTCACTTGACCTCTCGGCATATGGATTTGAGAAGAATTACATTCTCAGAAGATCTGACGGGACCAGTGTCTATGCCGCGCGTGATATTGCCTTCCACATCTGGAAGGGTCATAACTTTGACCGGGTAATCGATGTCCTGGGTGCTGATCACAAACTTATCGGGACTCAGCTGCAGGCCACCCTTGAGATCCTGGGCGAACGGGTGCCGGAGATCGTCTTCTTTGAGTTCGTCTCCCTTCCCGAAGGA
>CAYWHV010000438.1:0-2539 GCA_964458045.1 uncultured Methanospirillum sp. | reverse complement strand
ACCCATCCAAGGGTAACCGCATCGAGGCCAAATGATGAACCAATGGCTGGCAACGCAACGTTTAATGAAGATACGGTATAGGGAACAAGAAATGAAGCAAGGGATGATATGAGCAGAAGGACCGATTTTACGGTCTGACTATACATGAGGAACAGAGTTGGACAGCAAAGACCTTGAACCTGTCCTCTTTGGGAGAAATCGTGGGTCGGATGTGAGCAGGAAGAAAACTGCAATGCATCTGCTTATCTCCTTATATAGCAGACAGATGAGGTATGGTGTTAGGTCATACTTTTGAATGCGAAGACCAGGAAGAAGCCGAACGACTGGTGAAATTTTTACGGAAAAGTGACATATCAGCAAGAATTGAATCAGTTTCGTTTTCGCAATTTGTCATCCGGATAAAAGGAACATTTGACAATATTCACTCCTATCTTGTCCATTGTAAGGAAGAATTAATCCAGGATCTTGAGAACGAGAAGAGATCGATTCAGGAGGAGAATCCGGACAACCAGGATGACCAGTATGAAAACGATGTAATCGAGGATACAAAGGAGGATCTAGAAGAAATCGAAAGAATCCTCACCATTCTGACCACCGACCGGGACAATGCAGTAGAGACCCTTGAAGGTGGGAAGGAAGGGAATGTTGTGTATGAACGCGATACGGACCTTGAAAACGGAACGGATGCGAATGTCCATTCAACGGTTGCTGCAATTCTGAAGCATAAAGTCCTCCTGGATAATGACCTCATCTCCCTTGTAGATGGAAAGATGGTTCTTCAGAAGATTGTCCCCGCAGAGGAACTTTTCTATACATTTCAACCAACTGCAGGTATCATGCCGTGCGAGGATGAGCTGGAATCATTCAATATCACACAAGTTCATGTGATACGTGCAGATTTAGAATATAAAGTTCATGCCGGACCAGAATTTATATTCAAAATTGATGTAGACCAACTTAATGAAGAGCTTGAAAACAGTGATATCTCGAATGAGAGTATTGCACTCACGCTTCAGGCCATTTATGTGAAACAGGAGATTGTTGAGCATATCATCCACCTCCTGAACAAGACGAAGACTGAGACGGTAGAAGAACTTATCAGGTCTGTCCAGGAGATGCAGGAGAAGAGAATCGAAGGAACGAAAACAATAGAGGTTTTAGACATCTCACCAGAGTATGTCAAGCAGGTCGTGGAAGATCTGAAAAAAATGGAAATTATCAGACTGAAAGGAAATAAAATAAAATTAACCCGTTAAAACCTCCCCCTTTTATCCGGAGAAGGTCAGGTTCTCTTTTACATATATCCAATATCCCTCTTTTGTGTACAGTGTTGTGGTGTTCACTGCCGGATCTCCTGACACCAGCGGATTTTTATACTGCTGGACCAGTGCATCATACCCGATAAGATATGACCAGGCCTGCCCGAGTGGCTGCAGGACTGTGGCGGCAATTCTGTCCGGAGCAGTGATGCCGATACTATTCCATCCCTTCACCAGGGTCCGGGGAACGATGGTCCCATTGCCGGATACCAGTGGAATAGCCGTTGGTTGGACCGAATAGAGCCAGAATCCGGATAACGGTCCGAACGGATCTTCTGATTTCATGGTAACCCATGAGGACGTGCTGCCATCATAGGTAAAGATGGAATGTCCTGATGAGTTGATCCCGGAGAAGATTGCCATCGTATTATGGCCGGGTGAAAGCGTCATCGGAGTTGAGATAAAATTCCATCCTGATGACAGATTCAATGAACTGGCATTCCCTGACGTAATCTGCACCTCAGCGGAGTCAGAGACAGCCCCTGCAATATCGGTCAGGTTCTTCGGATGACTGACTGCATACAGCGTATAAGTCCCATCTGTTGGAATGGTCTCTGGCACGGTCCAGGAAAATGCCCACGAATCCAAGTCAGATACATCCGCCGAATCAAATGACGAGGGAATATCAGAAAGAACCGGTGTGAGTGGTGATACAAGCATACCACCTGCAGTCGGAACACCCGGGCCGGTCAGGAAGAGATACGTAGTGTCGGTGATTTTATTCAGACCAGATAATGACACCTGAGATCCCTTTGTAAATGGTCCGGACCCGGCAACCTGAATAGAGACCTGTTTTTCAGTATCAACGGAGAGCATACAGGTATCGCTGACATACCCGGAAAGGGTTCTTTTTTCAACCGACGGCGTGTAGGATCCGGGTTTCGTTGCTGTACTCGTATTCCAGTAGACCGTTCTGGTTCCGGCTCCGTCAAGTTTGACCGTACCATAGAACTGAGTCCCATTCCATGTAGGATCGTGTGGCACATCATTTCGGATGGTCTTTCCTCCTCCGTTGGAAAAGGCATAGTCACCGATGAGATAGGGCCCTGGAGGTGCATCATGTACTACCTTATCCTGCATGAGTGCGATCATCGGTGGCTGATCCCCTGGCTGTCCGGTCATGGTTCCGGTCCCTTTCATCCAGAGATAATACTCATTGTGAGGCAGTCCGGTGATGATCGTCGCAAAAGACTCACCAGGCACAACCAGCTCAGGGCTTG
>CAYWHV010000437.1:0-2540 GCA_964458045.1 uncultured Methanospirillum sp. | reverse complement strand
TGAAGCAGAACATACGCTCACAAAAAGAGGATCAGATGAGAGCCTGTGTCCGGGTGATCTGGTGTGTGTTTCCGCATCTGCAGAACACGAGTTAGAAAAACTGCAGAATCCCGGTGAGAATGAACGTTCCCAACCGGATAGAGAGCGGATCATTTCCGCATCATGCAGCAATCATGCTTCACTGCAGATTTCACAGGTTCGTCCCTCTGAATTTACCCGGATATCTGGCTGGCCGTCATCAGTCAGGTGTGCGGTCTGTGGGAGGACTCATACGGTATACTCCAGCACGAAGTCAGATCTGAAATATCAGGGAGAGCCGGTCATGCTCTGTGAAAGGTGTTATAACCGGGCAGTAAGCCGGCATGTGGCAAGTCTGGTGATGCTTCCAACGCTTGATATGCTCCAGATGAAACGGGTGGACCGGGATCTTGGCCGGTGTCAGGTCTGCAACACGTTTGCGATTGCATGGTATGATTCATCTGCACAGACGGGTCTGTGTGAGTCCTGTTATGCCCGTGAATTGTCCAGAATCAACCAGGAAGGGGGATTATCATGAAACGACCGGTTACCTGGCATTGTGCCAGGATCGGGTGCCCATTCCTGGTCTGGCAGGTGTATTCGAGCCTGAAAAACCCGGTATCGATGAGAAGACGCCGGTTCTGTTCACTTGCCGGCTGCATCCCTGCATACCTTTCCGTCTGTCCCCGTGAGACAAAGGGGGCAGGATTGTGCTATGCCCTTATGGATACGTATCACAAACGGACAGAAACGAGCTGGGCTCATTGTGGCCGGATATCCACTGGTGATAAGCGTCTTGCAGTTATTCTTGAAGGAACAGGTTCATTTGAGATAGATGTGGGGGAAGCCAGGATGATGCTTTTCGGGTATGGAACCTGTCCGGTGTACGCAGGAGTTGGTGAGAACCGGGTGATATCAGGGTACCTGTTCCGGTCACCGGGCAGATGGGGGTGTGGATTGTGCATCTGTGGTGAGGAGTATGTGACTCCCATCCTTCTCCTATGCAGGATTCTATCCGGAGGGAATGGAACAATTCCGGTGTTCAGATGTATCAGGTATGAGGGTACATCCACATGTTCATCTCCGTTGATATTTTGAAAAATGAAGGCAAATGTCTGTCAGAATCGAAAAAGGGCTGAATTCATATATATAGTCTGGGTTCTATCCTGAGAGGCCGGTGTGCACACGGCTGGGGTAGTTCGAAGATGGCAGATTTTGTATCAAAATCAGTGGTGAAGAGTGCAGAACGGATTCTTGCAACTCCGTTTGCCAGTAAGGATGCAATGAACACGATCATCGGTGATATTCTTGCTGATAATCCGTGGGGATGTACGCCGTATATGTCCGGAGGGGAGACCATACCGGCGGTTCAGAAGAGTTCTGAGTATTATTCTGGGACGGTTATCTATGAGAATAATGATGGGAAGCAGGTTGGCAGAGTGTCGGTCAGGTCTCCTGGTGCAGCGGGATTTGACAGCAATATTGCAACCATTCTCGCGGATAATGCGATAAGTACTGCAATGGGGGGCGTCTCATCTCATGACAGTTCTGAAGACGGGTTTACCGTTGTGCTGAAATGTCATGCTGCGAATGGGGAACTCTATAATGTGACTTTCAAACGGGACAAAATCAGTGTGTCCAGTTATGAGTCTGACAGTATTCTGACCACCATTGAGACATGGGCCGATACCATTGGTGCCCTTGCATAATTCCTCCCATTTTTTGGGAGATGATACGGTCCGGGTTTTGATAATTCCCGGTCTAGTTGTCCTGCTGCTTGGGTTTGGTGCCTGTCATGCCGATTCGGTTACGTCATCGATTGTATGTGACGGAGCAGCATGGGTGTCGTCATCAGTGCTTGGTCAGGGTCAGTCGTATGCATCGCATCTGTTCACAACCGACCTGGCATCGCTTATGCGGTCGCTGGTCATTGATGACGGGGTTCTGGTGTCTACACGGGGTCAGTCAGCCGGTCCGATGGGAATTGATGAGTATTCAGGTCAGGTGGTGAACGGGTCTGATGAGGATTTGGAATGTCTGTTTGGAGAGCATGAAGGGGTGATGGCCAGGATGGATGAGGTCAGTGTATCTGGTCTGCTTTCCAGGGGGGAGTATGTCTCCAGCCGGGTGCTTGATGAGGGGACAATTGCCCGGTACGTGGTGAATGGGAGCGGTATTCTGCTCACCAGGGCGTATTCTGATGATGGAAACCGGTCGGTTGCGTTCGGGTCAGATGTTGCCGGAGCGATGAATGTGTCTGAGCAAGTGGTTTTTGGTAATGAATATGGGCGTTGAATTAATTCTTGCCGGTGTGTCCTGTCTTGTTTCAGTGATGAGTGTTGTCGGGACCGCCGGGATGTGGGTTTCGTATATTCGAAGATCGAAGGGTGTGATTACGCTGGTGAGGGTTGATAAAACCGGGAATGTGCAGGTGTCAGATCTGATCTCCGGTCTTATGGGGAGGTCCTGATGTCCTGCTCTGATCTTCCGTCCGGGTTTTACCGGGCTGAGGCTGCATGGCT
>CAYWHV010000436.1:0-2553 GCA_964458045.1 uncultured Methanospirillum sp. | reverse complement strand
TCTCGTAAAAATCACCCATCCGAAAGAAGATGACACAGTCCGGGTACTGCTGTTTCGCATCGTAAAATTGTTGCATCGCCGGCGTTATTTTCCCCGGTTTTTCTACAATTCCCTTTTGCCCGGTTTCTTTCGGGGCTGCCGGATCACTCATGACTGGTACACATTGGGAAAGAAAGGCCAAAATGGTAACCTCATCACATCCGAATCTATGCCCGTTTCAGGATGATTTTAGAATCAAACGCAATTCAGCCATAATAATGAGAGTAGTATTGTGCACTGCATGAAGGCTTAGAACATCCGAAGTGAAACGAAGAGTATTCCAGAGTATTCTAAAACCTGCACTCTGAATGCACTTCATAGTTTAAGCCAAATTTTAAGGATTTATGCATGTAGTCCGGCATTAAACTATAAACCTTTAAAAAATGAGAAACTCTTCTATGAAAGCTGCAATCATCGGCGCTTCCGGATACACCGGTGGCGAACTGATCCGACTGATGCAATCACACCCTCATGTGACCATTGATGTCGCAACATCCAGGCAACTGGCAGGGAAGCCAGTGACGTCCCAACATCCCCATCTCAAGGGTTTTTGCAATCTTACCTTTGAAAATCCGGATATATCTGCACTTGATACAGATATTGCATTCCTTGCAGTACCTCATACAGCCGCCATGGCATATGTCCCGGACCTGCTGGAACAGGGAATAAAAATAATTGACCTTTCTGCAGATTACCGTCTCCCACAGGCAGTCTTTGAAAAAGTCTACGGGACGCCCCATACCGCGTGGAAGGAGGTACCCTATGGGCTGTGTGAATTACACCGGGATGCCTGTAAAAATGCTCCCTTCGTCTCCAATCCCGGCTGCTTTCCAACCGGTGCAACCCTGGCATCAGCACCCCTGGCTGAAAAAGCACACACAGTCATCTATGACTCCAAAACAGGAGTTTCCGGTGCCGGTGACAGCCCGTCAGCAACAACCCATTTCCCAAATGTGGGGGATAATTTCACCGCATATAAACTGACCAGTCACCGCCATCTTGCCGAGATGAGACAGGAACTGGCCCACCTTGGATCACCGGCCCGGTGCTACTTCACTCCACACCTGCTTCCGGTAAACCGGGGCATACTGACCACTGCCCATATCCTGCTTGATGAACCGATTGAGCAGAAAGAAGTAGAGAAATTATACCAGGATTATTATCGGAACGAGCCCTTTGTCAGGTACCAGCGTCCCTCCCTCAATGCAGTCAGGGGATCCAACTTCTGTGACCTGACCGTTGAAGCATCAGAGGACCGGGTTGTCGCAGTATCCGTTATTGATAACCTGGTAAAGGGAGCAAGTGGTCAGGCAATACAGAATATGAACCTGATGTGTGGATGGGACGAGACACTCGGGCTTATGAACCCGGGGATGCTTCCCTGATGGAGAGACTATGATTGTTCGTGATGCAATGACCAAAGACCCGGTGACCTGCCAGGCAGGCGATTCAATTGCCGATGTTGCCGGAGTAATGCGCAGTAGAAAGATTGGTGGAATCCCCATCCTTGAGGGAGATGCACTTGTCGGTATCGTCACCGAGACCGATGTTATACAGCTCCTCATGACAAAAGGGCCCTCTGATGATCTCTGGCTCCCGTCACCCCTTGAGATCATCGAACTACCGGTCAGGGAATTTATCAACTGGGAACATACCAAAAAGGCCCTGACTGATATCAGACAGAAGAAGATTGCAGACATTATGAGTAAGCCGGTCATCTCCATTACTCCTGGTGAGGATATCGAGGCCGCAGCACAGCGGATGCTTGAGAAGAAGATTGATCGGCTCTGTGTTACAGAAAATAACAGGCTTGTCGGAATAATCACCCGTGAGGACATTGTCTGGTCCCTGGCGGGCGAGAAGGATGCGTAAGATGCAGTCAATTTGTGCAATAGAAGGAGTAAAAGCAGCAGGGATCAAGGAAGGCAAATATGGCCTCGCACTTATAGAGGCAGAGGGAACCGCCGCAGCTGCATTTACCATGAATAAGGCGAGCGCAGCCCCCATCATCCTCATGCGTGAACGGATAAAGAAGGGGTACCTGACCGCTACCATAACAAACAGCGGATGTGCGAACGCCCTGACAGGAAAACAGGGAATATCGGATGCCATGGAGATGGCAGCAATTGCCGGAGAGTATCTTGGTGTTGAGCCGGAGACTGTCGGCGTCGCAAGTACCGGGGTTATCAGCCGGTTCCTGAACCTGCCCCTGATCCGGGACCAGTGCTCACGCATCAGCCCGACCCTTACCCACAGTGCGGATGCAGAGATAGCCGCAGCACGGGCTATCATGACCACTGACCTGACCGAGAAACACGCTCTTGTGGAACGTGACGGGTTTGTCATCGGTGGCATATGCAAAGGCTCAGGGATGATTGCACCAAACATGGGCACCATGCTCGGGTATGTGTACACCGATGCAGAGATCAGCCAGCAGGATCTGCAGGATGCACTCAAGTCAGCAGTCAGACGGAGTTTTAACCGGGTCGTTGTTGACGGGGATACCAGCACCAA
>CAYWHV010000435.1:0-2554 GCA_964458045.1 uncultured Methanospirillum sp. | reverse complement strand
ACGAAACGTTCCCTCGTCCAGGAACAGAAGAATATCAAACGGGTTATATACCGACTCACCGGTCCATGAATAGCCATCATACCAGCTCGCAACAAGACCCGGATCATACTCCGCCATCAGGGAGCCAAACATCTCCCGGATATCAGATTCAGTATACCCGCAGATGGATGAGTATCGCCGGTCAAGGGTGATATCCTTCAGATTATTCAGACCTGAAAAGATCCCCGTCTTACTAAATTTTGAGACACCGGTCAGAAAAACAAACCGAAGATGAAAATCCAGCGGTTTTATCGCACCATAAAAGTCCCTAAGCAGGTCCCGAAGCTCAAGAGCAAGATCAGGTTTTTCCAGATTATCGAGGATCGGCTTGTCATATTCATCAACAAGGATGACCACCTGTTTTCCGGTCACTTCAGCAATCCGGGGAACAAGATATACCAGTCGTTCTCCAGGTGAGCCCTCTGTTCTTTTAACCCTGAACTCTTCTTCCCAAAAATCAATAATCCGGTGTAATCTCCCGGTCAGGTCATCTGCAGATCTGACCGTCCCTCCGGAGAAATCAATCCGCAGAACTGGTGAGGACCTTGTAAAGTCCCACATCGAATCCGGTTTTGTCAGGGTAAGACCCTCAAACAGATCAGCCTTCCCTGAAAAGGCACAATCAAGCGTATCAACAAACAGGCTTTTTCCAAACCGGCGGGGCCTGGAGAGAAAATAGTAGGACCCCCTCTGCACCAAATCGAGGATGAACGGTGTTTTATCTACATATAGATACCCCTCACGACGGATCTTTTCAAAAGACTGGATTCCGATGGGGAGGAGAGTTCTGGTCATGGATACATAAGGATAGGATGTATTGCGCTTTCACCTTTCCTTCATGAATTTATAGTGCATTGCACAACGTCTTAAAATAATGGCAGTGAAACGGAGATTATTTCAAGACGTGCACAACAAAAGCACTACATAGATGTCTGCAAACATTCTGGAATATTCCAGAATGTTTGCAGTAGGCTATATAACAATAATTTTAATAGGAAACAAACATACACTAACCCATTCATGCCCGTTTCAGTCCTGTATGTAGATGATGAACTTCCGCATCTGATGCTTGCCCAGGAGTATCTTGGTGCCTCTGGAAAAGTCACATTAAACTGCGTTTCTTCCGGAAAAGAGGCCATAGAAGCATTGCGAACAGGGAAGTTCGATGTTATTGTATCTGACTATCTGATGCAGGATATGGACGGAATTCAGCTCCTCAAGTATGTACGGGCAAATTATGAGGGCACCCCGTTCATCCTGTTTACCGGCAAAGGAAAGGAAGATATCGTCATCTCAGCCCTCAACAGCGGCGCGGACTACTACATCAGAAAGGGAAGTGATCCGGTTGTCCAGTTCAGTGAACTGGAGCAGCGGATCCTGCAGGCATATGAAGGGCATCATGCAAAAGAGGAACTCGCCGCACGGGAACAGCTCTACCATTCCGTCCTGACCGTTCAGACCGAACTCTTTGTTGATCTTCTGCCGGACCTTACCATCATCAGGGCAAATGATTCCTATGGTGCATTATACGCCATACCTGCAACGGATCTCATCGGGAAGAAATTCTTCCACGACATATCTGATGATGACCGGGCAGGACTTGTTGAAACGGTCAGGTCCCTGACGCCGGAGAACCCGGCAACCGATCTTGAGACGGTGGTCACTTACCCGGACGGAAAAAAGACTGAGATCCTCTGGCATATTGAAGGGGTATTCAGCTCTGATGGAGCGATTGTCAGTGCCAAGGCAACCGGACGGGACACGAACCAGGCAGATATGGCACGGGAAGTCCTGCAGGAATCTGAACAGAAATACCAGCAGACGACAACTGATGTTCCTCAGCATATCGGTGACTTTGATGAGAATGTTCCCCTGAACTTCATCATTGAAAATACACAACCCCTGGGGAACTGGCTGCTTCCTGAACTGGTCAGGGAGATGAAAGCACAAAAAGCGTATGGTATAGCAGCGACAGCCGGGGCAGAAGGTTTCCGGGCATTTCTCATCTTCATGAAAGGTGATCCGGAAGGGGGCATTTATATAGACCGGTCCGGGGTTCTCTATGGAGACCGGAGTGTCCTGTTCCTGAAAAACAGCCAGAACTTCACCTTCTATCCGACTGAACCGGAGATAGCAAACCGGTTTGTGACCGGCTGCCGCATCTATGACAAGAGCCATCTCCGGGTCCCGGCATCAAACCCCATCCCCGAGATCTCCTCGGTCAGAAAAGGGATTGGAAATATCATCATCGACCTGATGAGAAGCGGGATGCCTGCCGCCGGCCTGCGGGTCACCATTAAGAGTGGGGGCAAGATTGTCGGCAATGATGTCACCTCTGTCCAGGGTCAGACAACATTCCAGTTACTGTACGGTCAGTATACCGGGGTAATCCACAATGAGACCGGCATTCTTCGGTCCTTCTCCTTCACGGTTGATAAACCGGACCTCATCCACACGGTGGATCTCTCCTGATCCCAAACCCTGCTCAGAACTTTTTTCCCTTACCGGGTGGGAT
>CAYWHV010000434.1:0-2562 GCA_964458045.1 uncultured Methanospirillum sp. | reverse complement strand
GTTATATACATATGAGAGACCCTCATCTTTACCTTCAGGACATCCTCGATGCCTGTATTAGAATTGACCGGTTCATAGGGTCTTTGTTGCTGGAAGATTTATCAAATCAAGCCGAGATTTCCCTTTTAAATATTAAAACCGTTGCGATAACACCAAACACGATATTCAGATAGAACATAATCAGTCTCCAGAGAATAATAAACACTCCAAGGACGGCAGTCGGAACAAACAAGGCATAGAGGGAGGTTGCCGAGAGCTCTGCTATGCCTGATGCACCGGGGGTCAAGGGAATCATACTGATAAGAGCGATGATTATCTGACTTAACATGGATTCAGATATTGACGGGGGAAGACCAAGCCCCATAAGAATCACTGATGCTACAATAAATTCTGAAAACCAGAAGAGAACGGAGAAAACTGACCCCTGAATAATCCCTTTCTTTCCATGGCTGGTGAATGCCGTAATGCCAGAGCAGAAATTATCAAACTCAACATCAGTGCTGGCAATGATCCGATGAATCCCCGGGGTTTTCATCTTTGCTTCAATCCAGTGCAGGAGACGCATCACCTTGTCTTTCGCTGATTCCGGTTTTCGTGCTGCAAAGAACAAAGCGGCAACAAACAGGATGAGAATTGCCAGAGAGAAGAATATTACAAAGACAATTCCCTCTCCCATATCCCAGATAACCTTGCCCATCACCAGCAGGCTGAAAACCGTGAGAGCAACGAGGATGACGGCATCAAGCACCCGTTCCATGATAACAACTGCAGTCGCGTCACCAAGCGGCATATCGGCCTTGTAGAGCTCATGAATCCGTACCGGTTCCCCTCCGGCCTGACCAGGAGTTATCGCTCCGATAAGCAGGTTCGCAACCACCATATTGTAACAATGACTATATCTGACCTGGTAGCCAAGTGACGCTGCCATGACCTTGATTCGGGCAGCCCAGAGAGAGAAAGAGACAAACCGAAGACCAATAGCGATGAGTAAAAACCAGATATTGATATGGGTGAGATATTGAAGGGTATCCTCGTTAAATGTGGATGCAAGGATAAAGACGAGGATTCCCATGGAGAATGCCAGAGAGAGATAAATCCATTTCTTCTGTTTTTTATCCATGTTCTCTCTCCGTGGCGAAAATTCCTGCAGATATTACTTTTAGTACTATATCTTCTTTCGCGTTATCTATTCGGGGAGGAGGGAAAGCCGCTCCAGTACCTCTTCGGCTGCATCAATACCACCATCCAGGTACAGGGCACCGGCAAATGCTTCCATGCATTCAGCAAGCACCCGCCCTGATGTCCAGACATGCATCCGTGCTTCACCCTTTCCCCATCTGACATACTGCTCAAGGTGAATGGAACGGGCTGCCTCGCGAAGTACCGACATATTGACAAGATCCATCTTCTTCAGGGAGACCGCCCCCTTGTCATGCTCACCGCCCTTCACGAGCCGGGTGAGGATGATGAGTTCAATGACGGCATCTCCAAGCGTAGCAAGAGCATCAAGATGGGAATCTTCCGAAAGACCCTGCTCCTTACTGTAGGCAAGCCTGGTCAGTGCACGGAGGAGGAGGGATTTGTCCCTGAAGGAATATCCCGTGATCCGCTCCAGTTGCTCGGGAAATAATACGGCAGTCATCAGTTACCGGGTTCCAAGCATCTCGCTGATTGAGCGGGCTGCCTGTTTTGCGCCACCCATCGCCATGATGACCGTTGCAGCTCCGGTTGTGACATCACCGGCTGCAAAGATCTTCGGATGAGAGGTACTGCCATCTTCTTCGGTGACTACATTCCCTGCCCTGCCCTTATCAAGACCCGGAATCTGACTGACCAGGACCGGGTTCGGGCCCTGACCAATTGCCTGAATGACAACATCACAGTCAAGGGTAAAGGTGTCATTGTCAATCGGTTCAGGAATAGGTCTGCCACTCTCGTCAAGGTTACACATCTGCATCCGGATACATTCAATACCGGTTACAGCCTGTTCACCAAGGATCCGAACAGGATTTGCACAGGTGATGAACTCAATGCCCTCTTCCTGTGCATGATGAACCTCGGCTGCACGGGCAGGAAGGTCTTCTTCACGTCTTCGGTAGACAAGAGTTACCTTGGCACCCATTCGTCGTGCAGTACGGGCTGCATCCATCGCAACATTCCCGCCACCGACGACTACAACCCTGCTCATTCTGGCAACCGGGGTGTCAAACTCCGGAAATTGCTCGGCATGCATGAGATTCACCCGGGTCAGGAACTCGTTTGCAGAATAGACGCCGCTCAGGTTCTCGCCTGGAATTCCCATGAAGTACGGAAGCCCAGCACCGGTTCCAAGAAGAATGGCATCCTCCCCTTCCAGTTCTTCATATGAGACCGTTCTTCCGACCAGATGGTTCAGACGGAGATCAACACCCATCGCAAGGATGAGATCAATCTCTGCCTTGACAACGTCCTTGGGCAGACGAAATGAGGGGATCCCATAGGTCAGAACACCGCCGGGAGCATGGAGTGACTCGTACAGGATGACATCATGACCATCTTTAGCAAGTTCTCCGGCTGCAACAA
>CAYWHV010000433.1:0-2565 GCA_964458045.1 uncultured Methanospirillum sp. | reverse complement strand
AGTTGTTGAAGAACCCATTGCAGAAGTTGCAGCTGACGTTAAGGAAGCAGCAGCTGACGTAAAGGAAGCTGTTGTCAACAAGACTGCGTAAATTAAATCAGGTTTAACATCTGATTTCCCTGGAAACCCAGGGTCTCTTTTTTTGTCTCTATTCATTTGTCCTGTAAATTTTGAACTATTGAGAGTGGACACTTTTATCCAAATCCTCAAAAGTCATCCAAACGAACATATAAGAACCTATGAAGTATCGCTTTGCAGATCGGATGAGAAAAACTCCCCGTTCGTTTATTCGCGAAACACTCAAAGTAACAGAGCGTCCTGATATTATCTCATTTGCAGGTGGTCTTCCAAATCCGTCCGTATTTCCAGTCCAGGAACTTGCGAAGACTGCTGAGCAGGTAATCAATGAAGAAGGTTCGGCTGCTCTCCAATATGCAACAACTGAGGGATTTCTGCCGCTCAGAACCTGGATTGCGGAACGGTATGCTCATCGGTATGGAATGTCGGTTACTCCTGATGAGATCCTGATAACCCACGGGTCTCAGCAATGCCTTGACCTGTGTGGAAAGATCTTTATTAATAATGGCACTCAAATCGGCATTGAACGCCCAGGATATCTTGGGGCAATTCAGGCTTTTTCCCTATATGAACCTTCATTTGTCCCGATATCATTAAAAACAGATGGCCCCGCTATTGATGATCTTCAGAGTTTTCTGCAGAAAAAGGATAGCGGATTTTTCTATGGGGTCCCAAATTCTCAGAATCCATCAGGCATTACCTGGTCTGATGAAAAACGTAGGGAAGTTGCAGACTCGCTTCATGACCATGAAGGTCTTTTCATCGAGGATGATGCATATGGGGAGATTAGATTCCTGGGTGATGCTCCGCGTCCAGTTAAATCTTTGGTTTCAGATCAGGTCGTCATGAATGGTTCCTTTTCGAAAATTATTACCCCTGGAATGAGGATGGGATGGATCTGTGCTCCAAAGCCGATAATGGATCAGATCATCACTGCAAAGCAGGGGACTGATCTTCATTCAAGTATCCTTGCCCAACGAATTATTTACCGGTATTTGACAGAGTATCCGATTGATACCTACATCAAAAAAATTAATGATACTTACAAAAGCCAGTGTGATTTTATGGTAGGTTCTATTCGTGAGCACTTCCCTGAATCAGTCTCGTATACCATTCCAGAAGGAGGGATGTTTCTCTGGGTGACCCTTCCGGAGAAAGTATCATCTATGGAGGTATTTGAGAGAGCATTAGAAGAGAACGTTGCCGTATTACCTGGCATTCCATTCTATACTGACGGAGGGGGGAAAAATACCTTACGTCTAAACTATACCAATTCATCCCTGGAAAAAATTGATGAGGGAATTGTTCGGTTGAGCAGGGTATTAACCTGGTTACTTGCAAAATCCGGATGATACTCACCGTTCACAATATGTTTTGTTGTCTAAAACTATGATATACCAAGGTTTGCAATTATAATTGGCTGAAAATCATCAAAAATTTTTATTTAGAATTATCTATAATTTAAACCGACTGTTAATCATTAATCACGGAATTCTTTTTCGAACTTATTACTGCCGTGAGTCCATTTTGTGGAGATATTGTCTCCTCTGGTAATATTACATGAGTTGGTGCAACTATTGGTTCCGGTTTCTCAACTGCTATGGAGTAATCTTTCCCAAAAATTATTTTATTTTCAACATCACTAAAAACCACTGATAATTCTTTATCCTTTAGAGCCTGAAATGCGAATGAAAGGTTTTGAGTTCCTCCCTTGGATACATGTTTGTCTGAGAGTGTTCTTCCTTTCTCCTGTATTGACATCTCTCCGGGGATATTTGTTTCAATACATGCGATCTCGAATATTACTTTTGCTCCAGATTGAACGGATACATTAGGATCTAAATCTTCATTTGAATTATAAATTGGAGAATTTCCAGAAAATATCTGGATGTTTAAATTTACAAAAGGCTACTCTTTAACGGGTTTAACGGTTTTACCCATATCGGAAACGCTGGAGACGCTCGTTGGAATCGGTTTTGGGGTGGTAACAGGCAATGGTTCAGGTATGGGGTCATTTTTTTGGTTATATGAATTTGGTATATAACCCTTGCAAGGGCATGAACATTTTTTTCTACCCTTTATTGTTACTTCTTCACACCCATCGTACATACAGTATGGATCATATTCACTCGGGTTACAGATACAAGAGCCAAAATCAGGATCAAATTCACATGTACGGCCTGGAGGACAGCAGGCGGACCCACCTGAATATGTAGAATATTTCAGGGTTTCGCTTTTTTCGTAATAACCTTCAGATATATTATTTGAGAAAGTAGAGGTTTTTGATGAATCTGGAGTATCAGCAGTGGCAATGTTAAAAATTACACAGAGAAGTAGCACTTTCAAAATAATTAGAAAAAACCTTGTATCCATAAAGATGATTGTTCCGATATCTATTATTCATAATGGTTTAACATTGAGACCTGAATTATCTCGTAAACCGCCATCCACAATGATATGATCTGACCAACGGGTCAGGCGGACATG
>CAYWHV010000432.1:0-2566 GCA_964458045.1 uncultured Methanospirillum sp. | reverse complement strand
CCCAAGACGTTCGATCGCAACGGTCGTCTTCTGTGACTGGCCCTCAATCTCTTCTTCACTTAAATCAGTCGTACAGTCACCGGCTTCAGTCACCAGCTCTGCGATTTCTGATTTCAGAGCAGATAATTTCTCCTCCATACTCTCAATTTTCAGCAGAACCCGATCCTTTTTCCCCAAAAATTCACGTACCTCAAGATCAAAGGAATCAGCTTTATTCGAGAGTTTCGAACGCTCCGACCGGAGGTCATCAATCTCCTGGGAGAACTCGGCTACCGTTGTCTCGGCATCTTTGATATCCTGTTGCTTCTTTTCAATCTCATCCTGACATTCGCGTATCTCTTCCTCGTACCGTTTCAGCTGCTCACGGATACGCTCCATCTGCTGACGTTCTTCCTCAACTTTTTTCTGTGAAAACCCGAGTTCCATCCGGATCTCATTGATCTCCTGTTCCTTATTGTGCAGCCTTCTCTGTATCTCGGTAATCTGCCGCTCAGCCTCTTCACGCTGCTCATATAATTGGGGGATACCGGTTTCAGACAGATGATCGGTGATCTCCTGAATGGCTTTCTGAATACCGGCAAGAGTCTGATTCTTCTCTTCTATCGCTGCTTCCACCGTTGCAAGTTCAAGGGAACTGCCACCTCCTCCCCCTCCTGCTTCTTCACGCTGTTTCTGAAGAGAATCCTTCTCGGAAAGGAGAGTAACTTTAGCAGTTTCTGCAGATTCCAATTGTCCCTTCGCCCTGACAACCGCCCCTTCAAGCTCCAGTCTCCGGCTCTGGACAGAATCACGCTCTGTTGTGTCAGCTTTCAATGACTCGGACAATGCCTGCTCTTCAGCAGTAAGAACAGCAAGTTGTGATGAAAGATGCTTCACCTCATCAACCGACGTCGTCCCAAATCCGCCAGCATCTTTCTTCATACTTCCTCCGGTCATCGTTCCGGATGGTTCCAGCAGCGATCCATCAAGAGTAACCATTCGTGAGGAACCAATCCGCTTTCGTGCATGGTCAATGGTATCAATGACCATGGTGGAACCGAATACAACCCTGAACGCAGCATCAAACCGGGGATCATAATCAAGCAGGTCAAGAGCAAATCCCAGAACATCAGAGCCTGGCGGAAGAGAGGGGAGCGGTTTTGATCTGAGTTTGTTTAGTGGGAGAAAGGTCACCCGTCCTAGTTTATGCTCCTGCAGGTACCGGATTGCGTCAGCTGCTATCTGATCGGTGTCAACAACAACAAAATGGATCTTTCCCCCTGCAGCGATAGAGAGTGCATTCGCATATTCAGGTTTGCAGGTTGCCAGATCTCCAATTGTGCCATACACCCCGTCCATCCCGAGAACTGCTTCCATCGCCCGACTATACCGACCCTGTGCCTGTTGTTGTGCTTCTTTTCTCCCAATTTCAACCTTGAGATCCCGGATCTGCCGAATCAGTCGATCATGCTCTTCGCGTTTTGTATAAAGGGCAGTATCAAGAGCAGCCATCATCCTATCATGCTCTTTCTTCTCTTCGGTAAGCCGGGATAATGCCGTGGTAAGACCTGCTATATCCTCATCCTTCTCCCTGATGTCCTTCTCAATCGCAATAATCCGGGATGTAAGGCGGTCCTCTTCAGCGCTTCGCATCCGTGACCGTTCAATGAGAATATCCTGCTGATGCAGTAATTCACCCCGTTCTTCCCGGATTTTGTGGATCTCTGACCGCAGGCTCTCCAGTCTGGTCTCCTCTTCTTCAAGACCCTTTGTCTCCTGAGCAATCGCCTGTGAAATGCGGTCAAACTCCTTTTGCACTGCAGATGCCGTCATTGAGAGGTTGGTCCGATCAATCATCAGGTTCCGCATTTCGGTATCACGGGTCTCGACACGCTCTTCCTGCCGTTTTACCCCGGTGAACACATCAGAGAGCCTTCGGTTCGCCTCCTCCTTGTCTCTCCCAGCCCGATCAATCGAGCGGTGCAATCCATCAATTGCAGCTTTCGCTTCGGCTATACGGGATACCAGGACCATGTATTCATTCCCGGTCCTGGCTGTTATCTTCTGATCTATCTCCGCAATCTCATCCCTGATAAAATCCCGCTCATGTGACTTCCACGAGATATCTGATTCAATCTGGACAACCTGACTTTTTTCTTCGGATATTGACAGCAGTAGTGCATCCTGATCCTTTTTCCGGGCAGACAGTCGTGCTGCAGACCGGCACATCGTCAGATGAGTGAGTTCATCCTGCAATTTCCGATACGAAACGGCTTGTTCTTTCTGTTTCTCAAGTTGCGTGAGCCTGACACTCAGCTCCTCGATGTGAACCGACTCTTCAGTCATCCGCTCCCTGACCTGCGAGAGTTCGGAAAGGGCCATCTCTTTTTTGGAATCGAACTCAGCAACACCGGCAATCTCATCGATTATCTTCCTCCGCTCGGTATCGCTCATCTCGATTATCCGGTTGATGTCTCCCTGCATGACCACATTATACCCATGAGGAACAATTCCATGACCGGCAAGAAAGTCTAAAAGTTCACCCTGCCTGCAGGAGCGTCCATTAAGATACAGGTAATTATAATAG
>CAYWHV010000431.1:0-2572 GCA_964458045.1 uncultured Methanospirillum sp. | reverse complement strand
TTGGGAATGTGAACCGAAACAATGAATCTTCATTCGGATGAACCTGAACCTATGACTCCCCGTTCGCACATATTTAGGTAACATTTAAACATTTATTTAGTACATAATTATATATCTAAGAAGATAATACATATAAGGGATGCCTCAACCTCAAATCCAGATCGAAGAATTAGATAGCCTCCCTATTATCCTCTCTCTTCTCAAAAAGATGAATATTATCAATTTAATTGATGATATTTTCATCCCTCATAAAAACTGGAGCGGGCTTACGGTTGGAGAGACAGTCGGCATCTGGCTCAGTTATATCATGGCCCATCATGACCATCGCATGTGTTCTGTTGAAAATTGGGTGGAAAAGCGACAACAAATACTTTCTGATTTTTTTGGTCATCCAATCTCTCCAAAACACTTCACCGATGATCGTCTCGCCCGTATTTTAGATTATTTCTCTAATTCAGAGAGATGGAATGAGTTTGAGAGTCAATTGAATGCGACAATTATTCGGGTCTATGGTGTCTTTTCAGATCTCGTCCGAATTGACATGACTACGGCCAATTCTGATGGTATTATTACAAAAAGAGGTTTGGTGCAATTTGGTCACTCTAAAGATGATCCCACTACTCCACAAATAAAAGTAGCCCTTGCCGTCCTTGATCCTCTAGGTTTGCCTCTTACTGTCAGTATTCATCCGGGAAATGCCGCTGATGATCCTCTCTATATCCCCGTAATGAACTCAGTTATGGAAAGCGTTAATTTTCAACGACTTCTTTTTGTAGGGGACTGCAAAATGTGTGCATTTGCAATAAGGCTCCATGCATTCATGCACCAAATGGACTATCTATGCCCATTGTCTGAAGTAGCACACCCGATTAATGATATAATGGAAGCAGTTCGTTCATTTGAATCATTAAATGGAACTCTGATTCCAATCAGGAGAGAATATTATGACGGAGATGAAGTAGTCATTGCTGAGGCTTTTGAAAAAAAAGTGATGCGTTCAGAAACGGAAAAAGGGATCCAGCATTCCTGGGAAGAGCGAATAATTTATGCAAGATCCTTTGCCCATGCAGAAAAACAGAAAGCACAAATTGACTCAAAACTAGAAAAATCGTTGATTGAGATTTTTTCGATGAATGAACGAGGAAGAGGGAAACCTGTATACCGGAGCCGGTCTGAAGCAGAAGACAAAATTCAATCCATTCTCAAGACTAACTCTGTTTTAGGGCTGATATCATATGAAATCCGGGAAGAAGTGACAAAAAAACCGGTCCGTGCCTATGGAAATCGGCCTCAAAGAGTTGAGAAAAAAATATCAGTAAAAGTCTCTGCAAAGATAAATCAGGACGCTTATAATGCTGCAATTGAGAGTATGGGATGGAGAGCATATGTTACAAACAGGTCAGAGGATCTTCTCTCGATTGAGGCAGTTGTTCTCGCTTATCGTGATCAGTATGTCGTTGAACATGCGTTTCACCGATTGAAAGGAAAATGCCTGTCACTAACCCCTATCCACCTTCAAAAAGATGAGCGGATCGACGGATTGGTCAAATTGTTGACTATTCCCTTAAGGATATTGGTGGTGATAGATAAAACACTGCAAGATGCGATTGCACAGAGAAAAGAAAATCTGAGTGGATTATTCAGGTATAATCCTAAAAAGAAACTCGCAAAACCAAAAGCAGAACGAATTATTGAGTACTTTTCTGGGATTTATGTTTCCAAAGTAGCCGTGGGAAATCAATTTTATTCGAGAATTATTGGATTGGAGGATAAACACCTGGAGATTTTGGGCCTTTTGAATCTTTCAGTAGATATCTATGCTGCTTTTGGAGTAATTCAAGATACTTGAGTCAAATATGTGCGAACAGGGAGATATTGAATATCAATAACTGTTTAATCCCGCGCTAATATATCAATTGCCTTTTTATGCTATTCAAGAGTTTTTTGTAATGCAGCCATCTCAACCGAATTTAAGCTTTCATTCAGTAATGATGAAGGTTCAGATGGAAAATCCCCGATATTCTTATAATTTGTGGCCCGATCCTCATTTCCCATATTATTAATCCTACCATTATCTTTATGGTAATGTTACAAATTTTTTGTGTGATCCAGGCCTTCCATGACAAAGGAGCACAATCGCTTATTGGATCCCCACAACCCCATCCATCAAAAAAATCGAATCACCCGTTCCGGCTGCCACCAGAGTTCTCGCCCTTGTCGTCGCCCTCTGTTCCTTCGTCCTCTCTTTCTCCAACCTCCGATCATCAGCCGTTGAAGCCGGATTCGATCCACTCCTCGCCTGGTGTTGGCCGATATGTATTGATGCCCTCCTCATCTCCGGATCGCTTATGGTCCTCCGGTCCAATGTTCAGGGATCATCTTCGGCATTCGGGTGGGGAGTCCTCATCACCTTCACCGGGATAAGCACCGGTTTTAACATCGCCCACTCTCCGGGTGGGTTTTTGTATCAGGCGTCCCATACAATCCCGCCGATTTCACTTTGTATTAGTGTGGAAGTACTGATGAACATCATCCGGTCAGACCTGACAGCTGAGCTGACAGCGGGTGTGAC
>CAYWHV010000430.1:0-2576 GCA_964458045.1 uncultured Methanospirillum sp. | reverse complement strand
GAAGATGAAGATGGACGGCTGGGACTGGCTAGAAGAGATGATTCAGGCCACCGCCGGGAGTTCATCATCAGAAGAAAAAGAGGTGGGAATTCACCCGAAAGATAAATTTCTCAGGGATTTAATCGGGGGAAGACCGGTCTTTTCTTACCCGATGCGGGAGGGGGGATTCAGGCTGGTATATGGCCGTTCACGGAATACCGGCCTTGCTGCAGCGGGTCTGAATCCTGCAACCCTGCATATTCTTGGTGATTTTCTAGCCGTCGGAACCCAGATGAAGATTGAGCGGCCGGGAAAAGCAGCAGGAATCTCACCGGTTGACACCATTCAGGGCCCGACGGTCAGACTCATCAATGGTGACGTGGTCAGGGTTCATGATGCAAAACGTGCACGGGAACTCTCATCCCAGGTCAGTCATATCATCGATGTCGGTGAAATTCTCATCAGTTATGGCGAGTTCATGGAAAACAACCATGTGCTTGTCCCGTCTGCGTACTGTGAGTCATGGTGGCGTCTGGAAGGAGGAACCACCCGTCCGGCAGATGAAACAGAGGCCATTCTCCAATGTGAGGCCGGATTATACCTCCATCCCGATTACCTGTACCTCTGGGATGATCTCACGCCAGCAGAAATCAGAATTATTGCAGAATACATTCACGAACACGGAGAGTTCGCAGATGATACCCTGATTCTTCCCCTTGACTCCACGATAAAGGAGTCTCTGGAGCGGATATTAATTGAGCACCAGGTACGGGAGAATATGATCCGGATCTCTCCGTGTCAGATTATTATGAGGTGTCTGGGTCTTGATCACTCTCTTGCGCTTTCCGATGCCTGGGAGAATGAGCTTCCTGAATCGACACTGGATCTCGTCCAGCATCTTTCCGGAATGAAGATGCGGTCAAAGGCAGGAACAAGAATCGGGGGAAGGATGGGAAGACCAGGGAAATCAAAGCCTCGTGAGATGAAACCCGCCCCCCATGTGCTCTTTCCGGTCGGAGAAGCAGGAGGTTCCCGGCGGTCTGTGCAGGAAGCCTCAAAGTATACCTACCAGGCAAATACCGAAGGCGGAAATCTCCAGCTTGAGATGGGGGTGAGACGGTGTCCGGCCTGTGGGACTGAAACATACCGGAACCGGTGCTCATGTGGAGAACATACGGTCCCGGTTTTATCCTGTTCACGATGTGGAATCGAGGTTCAGGGACTGGTCTGCCCTCAGTGCGGCATGGAACCCACTTCAGTCCGGCAGTATACGGTAAATATCAGGCAGATGTTTCTGCAGGCACTGTCTGATCTTGGGATGCGGGATCTTGACCTGGTCAAAGGCGTAAAAGGACTGGTCTCCAGGAATAAACCGGTTGAACTCATAGAAAAAGGGGTAATCCGGGCTGCAAACAAACTCTTTGTCTTTAAGGACGGGACGGTCAGGTTTGACATTATTGATATGCCTCTCACCCATTTCAGGCCCCGGGAGATTGGTGTTTCAATTGAGAAACTGAGGGATCTTGGGTATACTCAGGATATTTACGGAGTTCCCCTGCAGAATCCTGACCAGGTTCTTGAACTGCCTCCCCAGGATATCCTGGTCCCGGAGGGCTGTGGGGATTACCTCTACTCCTGCACCAGGTTTCTTGACACACTCCTTGAGAAAGTCTATGGCCTGCCTCCATTTTACAACCTTGAAAACCGGGGGGGTCTTGTCGGCCATCTGGTCATCGGTCTTGCTCCCCATACCAGTGCTGGAGTCCTTGCCCGGATCATTGGGTTTTCAAAAGCAAATGTGGGGTATGGTCATCCGTTCTTCCATGCAGCAAAACGGAGGAACTGTTTTCATGGAGATACCCTCATCGAAGTCTATGAGGATGGGATACTCCAGGAGATTCCAATCAGACGGTTTGTCCTGGAACATCTGGATCTCTCACAGGCAGGAGTGGACGCACTTGGGACATTCTATGCCGACCCCGTCAGGCCGGCCCATGTCAGAAGTGTTGATACCGGTGGCATTCCTCATCTCCGGAAGATAACATCGGTTTCGGTACACAAGGCTCCGGCAAATCTGATTCAGTTCTCCACCTCACGGGGAAGAACCCTCTCCGTAACACCGGATCATGCAATGCTTGTCTGGGATGTTACATACCTGCGGAAAATCCGGGCTCTTGAGGTGAAAATTGGTGATGCGGTTCCGATCTGGGAATGCGGCGTGGTAATCAGTGACCGGATAGTAGCCATTGATTATGTTCCCTGTGAGGATGAACGGGTCTACTGCCTCACGGTCTCCCAGGATCACAATGTCGTAGCAAACGGGATCTTCACCGGGCAGTGTGATGGTGATGAGGACTGTGTCATGCTGCTGCTGGACGGCCTGATGAACTTCTCCCGATCATTTCTCCCGGTAACCCGGGGCGGGTCCATGGATGCTCCTCTTGTCCTGACAAGCAGAATAGATCCGACAGAGATTGACAAGGAGAGTCATAACCTTGATGTCTGTGCGACATACCCGATTGAGGTGTATGAGACTGCTCTTCGGTACGGGAATGCCAAGGATGTGGAAAGCCTGGTTGACCGGGTAGAGCGGCGGC
>CAYWHV010000429.1:0-2583 GCA_964458045.1 uncultured Methanospirillum sp. | reverse complement strand
GGATATCTTTGCAGAATACCATATTCCCATCGGTTCAAGTATTGATGGTCCTGAGGATATTACCGATTATCAGCGGGGTGACGGGTATTTTCAAAAGACCATGGCAGGGTACCGGGTTGCACGAGAGCATGGCCTGAATGTCCGGTTTATCTGCACGTTTACCAGATATTCTGAAAAACAGCGGGAATCTATCGTGCAGTTCTTCATCGATCAGGGTTTTACTCTGAAGCTGCACCCGGCACTCCCCTCACTTCGAAGCGATAGCCCGAACGAGTGGGCACTGGCCCCGGAGAAATTTGGCGATCTCCTGGTCTACCTTCTGGATCAGTCACTTGACCATTACCATGAGATTGACATCATGAATATCAATGACCTTGTCAGGTGCGTCTTTACCAGAAGGGGCAATGTCTGCACGTTTGCCGACTGCATGGGGAATACCTATGCCATTGGTCCGGATGGGAATATCTATCCCTGCTACCGGTTCGTGGGGATGGATGAGTATGTCATGGGCAATGTCCGTGACCGGCCGACGCAGAAAGAACTTGATGAGTCAAAGCCTGGCAGACTCATGAATGATTTCAAGGCCTACGTGGATTCCCACTGCTCATCCTGCTCCCACATCAAATATTGCCGGGGAGGATGCCCCTACAATGCAATTGCCCCGTCCGGAGGGGAGATCACCGGTGTTGATCCCCATTGTCCTGCATATAAACGAATATTTGATGAAATCACTGACCGGATGAATACCGAGATGTTTGAGGCGCCACCGATGTTCGGGGGATTTGCACCAGGGCAGACCGGCACCGGTATGGGAAAACCAAAACCCGGAATTATGGCTCTCATGCAGAAGATTGCCATGCAATAAATTCTGGTTTCTTTTTAGGATTGTTCAGGATGCCGGAATAATACGACACTCATTATCAGAATCCCAACACTGAGCAGAAACGTAAACACATAAATTGCCTGAACTCCGGGTATTGCCTCCCACATAATATCCCGTGCAGAAACAGTTCCCCCGGTGCTGAGAAACACCCCGGCTGCAAAAAATACCTGCACACACGAGATAGCGATCAGGGCAGAAAACTCACTGGTCGTCTCGATTATCCCTCCGGCAATCCCGATATATTTCATGGACACATGGGAGTAATAGTACCCGGAGACAGCAGTATACCCCAGGCTAAACATAATCCCCAAAAAGAACAACGAAAGGTACACTGCTGTCAGAGAACCCAGCACCGGAGTTCCGATCATACAGAGGTTTGAGATAATCCCTATCACTCCTGATAATACCAGGAGCTTTTTCATTCCATTTACCCCACCTGAATAGGGTCTCTTTTTATCCGAAACCTCCTGCTTTTGTATGAATGAAGGTTTTAAGTTACGGTAGTGTTAAGAGATTTCATGGAGACAAGTCTTTTTAAAACTACACCTGGAGTTGCATATGCTGGCTGATTTATTCGAAGTACGAGAGACTGAAAGTAAAGGCAAGGGATTATTTGCAAAAAAATTCATCGCAAAAGGAACGATCTCCTCATTTCAGTGTAAGGCATGCAAGGTGGTAACGGCTGAAGAACTGGGGTATGATAAGATGTCGGATAGAGAAAAATTAGACTTATTTTATTATGCGTACCGGAGGGAAGATGGTTTGTTTGTATTGCCCTGTGGGATTGACCGTTACATGAATCATTCCTGTAATGCGAACATATTAGGTACCGAATTAGGTTTTGACATTGTGGTTAGAGATATCCGGGAAGGAGAGGAAGCTACATTTGATTACAGAGATTTTTATGAGAGCATTAAGATGCCCTGTTGTTGCGGTGAGGAGAACTGTTGCAAAGAAGTAACATTTGAACATCCCATACCCGAGGATTTGAAAAAATTTTGGCATGATAGAACGGAATCTGCAATACAAATGATTGATAAAGTGGATCAGCCCTTAAAAGAGGTACTGAAGGGAGAGGGGAAGTGGCCTTTCGATGAATAAATTTTCAGAGTGGATTTCTTTTCACACTTAAGAACAATCCCTTCTCCACAAAGGCGACAAGCCTGTCAACAGCGGTGGCATCCATGAGAGGAGATCAATTCGGATTTATGGGTGGTGGTACAACCTTCCAGTATGAACATGATCTGGGTGAGCACGGGAATGTCCAGACAGGCCGGAGTGGTCGCAATACTCATCGGTATTCTCATGCTCGTCTTTTCACCCTTTATTCCCGGGATAATCGGGGTGTTACTTGCCACGATAATTTTTCTGATATCGCTGATTATTGTGGGTATTGGCTATTCGGTGAGAGGTTCAGGGTTCTCTGTTCCTTTTCTGCTCCTGGGCATCATCGGTGTGTTTGTCAGTCTGTATGCTCTTCTCAACCCTGATATGACGGTCTCGCTGATGGGTATACTGTTAGGGGTCATGATCCTCATGATGGGTATCATGCAACTTGGGTTTTCGTCAGGGTTCATTCAGGACCGGCTTTCATGGCTCTTTCTGATTATCGGAGGGGTGCTCAGCATTGTTGTGGGGTTTTATCTTATTCTCTATCCCCAGGATGGAATGAAACTTCTCATCGTGTTTATCGGGTGTTA
>CAYWHV010000428.1:0-2587 GCA_964458045.1 uncultured Methanospirillum sp. | reverse complement strand
ATAAGGTCATTGAGCAGGCGACGGCAGAGATGGCTGAAGGGAAGAGACCTGATGCAGACCGGCTCATCTCAATGCTCCATGAGTGCTGGAAGCCAGAGGCGTTTGATTGTGCGACTGAAGGGGAGCACATGCGAGTTTCTGCGGAAGAGAATATCAGGAATTACCAATTATGGGAGGCGAAGAATTCGAATACGATTGTTGAGGTTGAGAAGTCGTTTTCAATTCCCCTGGTACAGATCAATGGGAAGAACTGGATAGTGAGGGGACGGATCGACCGGATAGAGGATGAGGGTGGTGAACAGGTCGTTATAGATTTCAAGTCAGGGAAGTCACGACTGACAAAAAAAGAGATTCCCCTCAATATTCAACTGAATCTCTATGCAATGGCCTTGAAGGTGTTGCAGGGGAGACTTCCGAAACGGACGTCACTTGTATACCTGGAGGATGAAGGAGGGAAGGAGGTGAGTTATCTCCCGACTAACGAGTCGATACAGGTGTTTCAGGAGAAACTGAATGGGCTGGTCCAGGGGATAATGGAGGAGCGGTTTGATCCGATTCCGAGTTTCAGTTGCAAGTTCTGTGATTACGGGGGGCTTTGTCCGGGGAGAGAGGAGGGAGAGGATGAGTAACAATTTTTTCCAACCAAATTCCTGATTTTTCTCCTTCCGTATATTTTTCACATGGTATTCAATCGGGACAAATACAGATGAACCACGATCACCGTTCTCAATGTTTCCCAACCAATCGCCCAAGGGATGTTCAGTCAATCAAAAACATACATACACAGACCTTCTCCAACACTACCGTCTTATATGGAAAATATCATCAAACAAACTAAAAAAGGGAGGTGAGAATTGACTGGTATTCCAGGTAGTCTTCTATTGCATAAATAAAAATATTGGTGTCCAGTTAAATCCGGGATCCAGAAATAGTGTTGCTCAATCCCATGGAATACGCTCATTTCGAATAAAATCATCCACTTCATCGACAGATTTATAACACCCCTTCCCTTTCCCAATAAACGATGTAAGTCCTTTTTTTGGTTTCTGATCAGGGGCCTGTAAAATAATTACATCAGCAAGAGATCCCGGTTTTAATTCAGGAACATGGAGTGAAATAGTTCCATCCTGCCCGATTGTCACTCGCTGTCTGACTGTATGAAGCATACGAATACCGATGTAAGATTTATTTACATACTATATCATAATAGGTCTTCCCATATTACCGCTATTTTTCGATTTCAATATTTGATACCTATGAATCCTGTCCGCTCAGGTAAACTTTCAGTATGTGCTCCGGATCCCGAGGGTGGATAAATCATTCTACCAGAAAATAAAAGCGATTCATAAGGCTATTGAGCAGGAGACGGCAGAGATGGCTGAAGGGAAGAGATCTGATGCGGAACGGCTAATTGCCACGCTGTATGAGTAATTGGAACCCCAGGTTTTTGGTTCGGTGACAGTAGCAGAAGAGGCAGGACTGGACGAGACGGGGATGTTCCGGTGACGGTATGAGATTGTAAAAAGTATGGGGTGATTTCAAAAGATATAAACGTTTTTTCACGAGAATGTACTAGACTTATATTCTGGTGCACTATGATACCCCCTGACATTACCTGGGATAATATTCTCACCGCGTTAAAAGAGATTGATGATACCGGTGAACCGGTTTATCGGGAAGCAAAAAAATATACGCTTATTTACAAAAATCAGCAGTACTCCCCGAAATATCTCCTGTCAGTCACAACAAAGTTGATGACCGGGAGAGAACTGCCGAGTAAGGAGTTTGATGCCAAAACGGCAAAGAATTTCTTTATCGACTTTAATTTCCCTGTCATTAATAAGGATGATCTGGATAATGCTATTATCAAATTAAAGGAGATCTATCCAAACAGAGAGAGATATATTGACATGGGCAGTGTCATTAATGCCCGTGATGAAGTTCTTTCGAAATATACGTCCGTCTTCAGCAAAGATAATATTAACAATATCACCATTGAAGACTTCCTTGAATTTCTGGAATTTAAAAATAACCGCCATTGGACCGGGTTAACCCGAAAGAAAAATGGCTATATCAATAATATCGAGGGTGTCAAAAAAATCCTGGAAACCTTACTTGATGAAAATTTCACGATTACAGATAGATTCTCTTCTATTGAAAAAATTGCAGAAAAAGAAGGGATTAAAGGAATTGGAAAGGGTATTCTTACCGCCATACTTCATGTTGCACATCCGGACAGATACGGTGTCTGGAACGGGACATCAGAAAGTGGACTAAAAGAGTTCAAGATCTGGCCGACATTTCGTTCAAAGGCTACAGAAGGAGAGAAATACCACGTAATTAATGAAATATTAACCTATCTTTCCAAACAAGTGGGAGTTGATCTCTGGACACTTGATGCTCTGTGGTGGAAAGCAGGATCGTTAGATCCTTCTTCAGTCAGATATTGGAAGATCGCTCCAGAAGAGCAGGCCCGTGAATGGCCCTCCTGGAGATCTCAAAATATCATCGCAATTTATTGGTCTGAATTATTTGAGGATACAGGGGAAGAGATTCTCATGATGGGTTATGATGAGATTGTGACCGC
>CAYWHV010000427.1:0-2589 GCA_964458045.1 uncultured Methanospirillum sp. | reverse complement strand
TCCAGCCCTTCCGAAACCCTATAACCTCCGGCACCGATGGGTACGAAGGTGTGACTTCCCCATGCAGGATTTCAATACGGGTTACAGAATACGAAGATTTTCGCTCATAATTGCACTAATTTTCAGCCTCACTTTCGTGGTATCGGCTGCACCGACCTATGCACCAACTGAAGGAAAAAATCCCCTGAAGGTATACTTCACCTTCCCCGGCGGAGAGGAGTGTGATTCAGTCAGATGGACATTCGGGGATGATAACTCATCAACCGCAATCACCACCGATCATACCTACTATTCCCTGGGCATGTACTATCCAACGTGCTATTGCGAACTTCCAGGCGCAAATGTCTCCTATACCTATGATTATGTCTATGTCATCCCCTGGTCATCCAGTATCAGAGACAGCCTCTCCGGTGGAAGACCAAAACAGACCGTGGTGAACAGGACATCCGAGAGTCTGGATCCTGACTCCCTGAAAAAGCAGGCTGAAGGTCTTGCTGCCATTGGTGAGATGCGGTATGCAGCCGATGCATATGCAGATCTGAAAACCCGGGGAACTCCTGATTCTGAAACCCTCACCACGTACGGAGATGTCCTGACCGGACTTCGTAGGCTTTCAGAAGCGGAGACCGTCTATAATGAGGCACTTACCGGCAATGAATCAGCCCCGGTTCTCAAGAAACTGGCAGATGTCCTCTTCTCTCTAGGAAAAACCAAAGAAGCCATCGATACCATGAACCGGACACTGGCCCTTGCACCGGATGATGCCGGAGCATATGCATCGTATGCGTCATTCCTCCAGAAAGCAGGAAAGACTGCCGAGGCCCTTGATGCATACAACCAGTCTTTCAGGCTTCTTGATGCACAGCCGGGACTCTGGTCAGAGTATGCAGATCTTCTGACATCCCTTGGCAGGCTTACCGAGGCAGCGGATGCATATGACCATGCCATACGCCAAGGAATGGTCGGATCAGAGATCTGGAACAATTACTCACGGGTCCTGCAGAAACTGGGGAGAAAGGATGAAGCTCAGCGGGCAAAAGAGCAGGCGATGAATACCTACGCTCCCATCGCATCGTCCATGTTCGGATCCAGTGACGGTATCCCCACCTGTGGGATCGGTTCCCTCTGCTGATCCATTTCTTTTTTCGAAGGACCAGCCGGGGGGTAGTCGGTGACTGACATTCCATCATCTACATTACCCTTTACCTTCAAACGTATGGGCAATGTCTCGGGTCTTGCGGGAACTTCCCAAAACCTATGAATATCGTGAGGTGGAAACACGATGGCAGCAGACGTGGAAGGATGAGGACGTCTACTTTAAAGAAGGCTCTGAAAAACCACAATTTGTCATTGATACACCACCGCCATACCCAACCGGGGAATTTCATATCGGAAACGCATATAACTGGTGCTATATCGACTTTTTAGCCAGATACAAGCGGATGAAAGGGTACAATGTCATGTTCCCACAGGGATGGGACTGCCATGGCCTTCCAACCGAGGTGAAGGTTGAAGAGATCCATAAGATCACAAAGAATGATGTTGACCGGCAGAAGTTTCGTGAGATGTGCCGGGAACTGACGATCGGAAACATCAAGAAGATGCGGGCATCCATGCGCAGGATGGCCTTTTCCATCGACTGGAGCCACGAATACATCACCATGATGCCGGATTACTTCGGCAAGACCCAGCTCTCATTTTTGCGCATGTATCATACAGGGCAGATTTACCAGTCTGACCACCCGGTCAACTTCTGTCCCCGGTGTGAGACCGCCATCGCATTTGCCGAGGTCAATTACAGCGACCGGACAACAAAACTCAACTATTTCAACTTCTCAGGGCTTGAGATTGCAACCTCACGGCCAGAGCTCCTTGCCGCCTGTGTGGCAGTTGCCGTCCATCCTGATGACGACCGGTACAAGGGACGAAAAGGCGAAAACCTGAAAGTTCCCCTCTTCGGTCATGAGGTACCTATCATCTGCGACGAAGCTGTTGACCCCTCCTTTGGTTCAGGGGCTGTCATGATCTGTACCTTTGGTGACAAGCAGGATGTCATCTGGTGGAAGGTTCACAATCTCCCGCTCAGAAAAGCAATCGACAAGACCGGCCATATGACCGAGATTGCCGGGAAGTATCAGGGTATGGATACCTCGAGCTGCCGGGAAGCAATCCTTGCGGAAATGAGATCTGAAAATATCCTGATCCGTCAGGAACCTCTTGAGCAGCGTGTCGGGACCTGCTGGCGGTGTAAGACACCCATTGAGATTCTCTCCGAACATCAGTGGTTTGTGAGGATCCCGCATGAAGCCTCATTAAAAGCAGCAAAAGAGGTCAAGTGGTATCCCGAGCACATGTTCCTCCGGATGGAGAACTGGATCTCCCAGATGGAATGGGACTGGTGTATCTCACGGCAGCGGATTTTTGCCTCCCCAATCCCGGTCTGGTTCTGTAAGGACTGTGGTGCGATCATGTTGCCGGAGGAGAATGAACTCCCCGTTGACCCGACAGTTGATGCACCAAAGCGGCCATGTGCAAAATGTGGCAGTTCGAACTTCATCCCGGAGACTGATGTCCTTGATACCTGGATGG
>CAYWHV010000426.1:0-2591 GCA_964458045.1 uncultured Methanospirillum sp. | reverse complement strand
CACACATGGTCAGGGCACATACGGACATTGGCCGGTGTGAGGTGTGTAATACCGGCCCTGCGGTCTGGATAGATCCGGATACGAAACAGAAGATCTGCCAGGTCTGTTATGCCCGTGAACAGGAGACGGCAGAGGGATTATCATGATTCTTCGGTCTTTCCCGTGGTCAATCAGAGATCTGAATGGATTACTGTGTCCGGGTATCGGATGGAGAGTGTGTGTTCCGTGGATCTGGTTCATCACCCCACTCAGAAAGGGGGTGATTGCATGAGTCAGTATGTGAAGGTCGGCCGACTCATCCCGGGTGACAACGATGAGATCCGGATTATCAAGGATGGGACCGGGGAGATCGGAAGGGTCACAAAGGCAGATGCGATCCTGACCTGCGGAGGTCCTGAACCATTCCCGATTCTTCCCAGCGGAGGGATGGATCTTTCGATTCCCAGGAAAGCGGTAAATTTCACGGTGAACGGATAATGTTCCTGGCCATCCAGAGTAAGGTTATTGGAATGATAAACGAGTGGCCGAGAAGGAAAGCGGCTCTTTTCTGTCCGGTTGAATAATAATGTGGTGGTGTGACGTTCCAAGGAGGTATATGATGGGGTTAAACCGCTTACTTCTCATTAAAAAACCCGTTAAATAACTCAGTCACATGTTTTTTCAGATCTCCATGAAGAATGGAAACCCACTAATAATAATATGGTTGAAAGTCTTAACAGATTCATAATGGGAGATTATATGATACTCGAGATTTCCCAATCTCATGAATCAGGAATACATTTCTCTTCAGGGGAGACCTTCGTACCATGTCATCAAGGTTGGTAATATCATGATACATATTCTTCTGGTAGACGATGAGGTATCATTTCTTCATGTAGTTCAGGATTCAATGGCTTATAATGAGGATTTTATTTTTGAACTAGTGTTATCTGCAGATGAAGCTCTCGAAAAACTGAATCAATCCCGGTATGATGTAATCGTCTCGGATTATTCCATGCCTGATATGAATGGTATCGAACTCCTCACCCATATCAGAAGATCCTCATCCATCCCGTTCATCCTTTTCACCGGGATAGGGGGCGAACATGTCATCATTGAAGCAATAAACCAGGGGGTTGACTTTTATCTGAAAAAAGGGGACGACCCTAATATTATGTTTGCTGAACTTGCTCATATGATCCGGCAGGCAGCAGATAAAAATAATGCTGAAGAACGGATACGAGAGAATGAACAAAAATACCGGGAGTTATTTGTTAATTCTTCCATTGCGATCATGATATATAATCAGGATAGAATTCTGATTGATATTAATCCGGCCGCTCTCGCAATGTTCGGGCTCCCTTCAGCTGCAGAAGTGAAAGGTACCCCGCTCTTTAGGCAATATTCTATTTCGGATGAGAATATCGCCGATCTACATGCGGGAAACCCTGTCAGATATTCTAAACTGTTGAATATTGATGATATTGTTCCGGCCAACTCATATCACGGCACCAGGCTCGGCCTCATCTATGCAGATATCTCTATTATCCCTCATCTCACAGGAGACGGAACGATATCTGAATATTATGTCCAGATCAGTGATCTCACGGCACAATACCGGGCAGAACAAGCACTTCGAGACACCAGTGAACAACTCAGTCTGGCGATCGAAGGATCGCAGATCGGGATCTGGGACTGGCAGGTCCAGACCGGTGAAATGACCGTAAATGAACAATGGGCTGATATTGTCGGGTGCACGCGTGATGAACTAAGGCCCATCTCAATACAGACCTGGGAGCGACTGACCCATCCTGAAGATCTCAAGAGTTCCTATGATCTGATACAGAAACATTTCGCAGGAGAGTCGCCATTTTTTGAAACTGAAGCCCGGATGATGCATAAAAACGGGGAATGGGTGTCGATTCTTGATCGGGGAAAAGTTACAGAGTGGGACCATGAAGGCAGACCGGTCAGGATGGTGGGGACCCATACAGATATTTCAGGGAGAAAGAGAGCAGAAGAAGAGATCAGGCTAAAAACCGAGGAACTCGATCAGTTCTTTTCCGTTGCCCTTGATATGCTCTGTATTGCCAATACCGAGGGGGAATTTTTGTTGCTTAATCCTGCCTGGGAACTGGCTCTTGGCTGGAACAAAGATGAACTCATGACAGGAAAATTCCTCGATTTTGTGCATCCCGAAGATGTCAGTGCCACACTTGATGCAATCTCCACCCTTACTGAGCAAAAAGAGGTGATCAATTTTGTAAACCGGTACCGGTGCAAGGATGGAACCTACCGGTGGATAGAATGGAGATCTGCTCCCGTCCATGATACTATTTATGCAGCAGCAAGGGATATTACCGTGCAACGGGAGAATGAAGCACTCCTCATCCATAAGAAGAATATTCTTGATGCAATCAGTTTTGCGGCAACCACCCTGATGTCATCACTGAGTGATGACGCAATACATGATGTCCTGGCCAGAATTGGAAGGGCGGTAGATGCCTCCCGGACCTACATCTTTACCCATTCGTACAATGATGAAGGGAGATCGGTCATTCGTCATACCTATGAATGGGTCGCAGAAGGAATCACCCCCCAGCTGAATAACC
>CAYWHV010000425.1:0-2595 GCA_964458045.1 uncultured Methanospirillum sp. | reverse complement strand
GTAAGACCTTCACCGCCCTTCCCGGTCTTGTGCATACGACACACATGGTCAGGGCGAATTCGGATATTGGCCGGTGTGAGGTGTGTAATACCGGCCCTGCGGTCTGGATTGATCCGGATACGAAACAGAAGATCTGCCAGGTCTGTTATGCCCGTGAACAGGATATGGCCGAGGGGTTATCATGATTCTTCGGTCTTTCCCGTGGTCATTCAGAGTTTTTTCTGAATTACTGTGTCCGGGTATCGGATGGAGAGGGTGTGTTCCATGGATATGGTTCATCACTCCATTCAGAAAGGGAGTGATTGCATGAGTCAGTATGTGAAGGTCGGTCGGCTCATTGCCGGTGATGATGGCTGGGTTCGGCTCATGAAAGACGGGTCAGGAGAGATCGGGAGGATTCATCAGTCAGATATCCTGCTCACCCTTGCCGGGATGGGACCGGTGGAACGGTTCCAGCTCTCCAGCTCCGGATCGTCGATTCAGGTAATGGCCCAGGGGTCCTGGTATATGATACTCGCAAAACAGGTCAGGGGGATGATCCGGGACTGGCCAAAGAAGAGGGCGGCATTGTGGCGGGTGGTTTAGATATCCCATTTTTCCTGATTATAAATGTTTTTCAAGACGTTTCAGGAGAAGATGGATACAGATAAATTACAGACGATTGCTGAATCTGATATGCCAGGATACTTGAATTCAATGTGGACGTAGGATAATACAATGCTCATTGATACTGGATCATATCATACCGAAAATGAACTGAGATTTCCATATGATTATTTGAATTATTCTCAAAAAATATTGTTATCTTACTGATGGGAATTGCTGATAACATGTTCATTCTGGTCAATGGATCATCTGACCTAAAAAAGAGGCAGATGAACCGGGAGACTTGTGTAGGGGCATCTATGTGACGGTTAAAGGTTCCATTTCGTTTGTCAGGATGATGTGAATGAGCATGGTCACAAAATTTGTTACAATTCGATTGATAATTAATTATTAAAGACGAAAAAAATGGCTGCCTCTATTAAATACTTCTCTTTTCTAACTAGTTTGTATCTCTCTATGTATCAATCTTATATATTTGCGGCCCCTAATGAATTTGACATGATTATTACTGAAAAACATAGAGATACAGAGATCATTTTTCTTGTAGAAGAATCAGATGAAGGGGGTTATTTAGCTCGCTCGGTGACTCATTCAATTTATACAGAGGCCGATACTCTTGATGACCTTCGAGATATGGTCCGTGATGCGGTAATGTGTCATTTTGGCGATGATAATATTCCCTCTCTGATTAGACTCCATATTGTAAAGGATGTTGTTATTGCCGTATGAAAATGCCTCGAAATATATCTGGAAATGATCTTATCTCGTACCTTGTTTCAATAGGGTTTCAAAAAGTCAGACAAACAGGAAGTCATGTTCGTCTTGAATTAGTGGTACACGGTGAACTGTTCGGAATTACGGTTCCATTGCACGATCCATTAAAAGTAGGAACCTTGTCCAATATTATCAAAGATGTAGCACAAAAAACCGGTCGGGATTGGATGAAGATCCTCAAAGAATTATAAATTTATTGTATTTAACGGAAAAAATCTCTGATAATCCAATCACTACCTACCAAATATTTTTTAGGATACACACCAAGAAATTCATATGGGAGATGTTGAAGCTGATATCCGAATAATAAAAGAAGGGATAGAGCAACTTACCAAAAGGATGGATTTGATAATCGAGCAACGAGACACACTTGGAATGATGCGATTATCTGATCGTTCTCTTGCTTCTTTCTTATCCGAAGAACCAGACCTTTATACTATAGCAGATTGCAAGGTTGTGTACCGTTGAAAGGAGATATAGTTCTCGTTCCGTTTCCTTTTGGATCTGTCTTCAGTAAAGTTACGTCCTGCTTTGGTTCTACTCGAAACGAATAACGATATCGTGGTAGCTTTTATTTCGTCACGCATTCCGGAGAAATCTTGTGAAGGGGATGTCCTGATTTTTCAAAATCATCCTGAATTTATTCAGACAGGATTAAAACGGGATTCGTGTATTCGTATTGATAAAATTGCTACAATTGAGAAAGACCTGATTATAGGGATAATCGGTACGGCTGGAGATATCTTAAGAAGTCAGGTATCAAAATCTATTTGTAACGTATATCGTTTGTAAATCATCCATTTTTTATATCCGAGTGACACAGCATAATATTTCGACACGGATCTTTTTTCAAACCCTAGGTCTTCATGAGAATTATCTCCTCCTCCGTACTGGCATTTAAATTTTCATTCGGGAAGCATTCAATTTTAACTGATTCACTGCCTATATGAGGTAGGATATACAGATGAGTGTCGGTTTATTCTCAATTTTTTCAGCAATAATCACATGGACCGACCATCTTTAACAGCCTGACCATCCTTCGGTACGTTTCATCCAAGGAATTTTCATCACCGGTAAAATCAGAATACCTCATCATTTCGCCCCCCGTTTCCCCACTCGTTTCAGCCTCTCATATATCCCCTTCCAACAGGTAAGAGTCACAAAGTGACAGGAGAGAACACGAACAATGGCAGATTTTGTATCAAAATCAGTTGT
>CAYWHV010000424.1:2322-2614 GCA_964458045.1 uncultured Methanospirillum sp. | reverse complement strand
TTTAATCTATCATATGTGGTATATTTAAAGTTAGCATTATAACCTTCAAGTCCATTACTATCAAGATAATAGAAACCCTTCTTTTCCCAATCTTCAATAATATAAATTATTGAATGATCATGATCTCCTTGAAAACGAAGATGCTCCCCAACCTGAGCATTTTCTTCAATAGTCTTCTTTAATCCTGAAGCTGTTGAGTTCACATTAATCTCTTTTGCAGACACCTTGTTTTTAGTGTTTATGGTTATATTTTCAAAAATTACAGTACAGTAACTTGCATATGCCATGCACC
>CAYWHV010000424.1:0-2295 GCA_964458045.1 uncultured Methanospirillum sp. | reverse complement strand
TGTAAAGCTGGATAGGCTTGTATTTCCAATCCAAATTTTAATTGGTGATGCTGAATAATTTTTGTCATCAATATATGATTTGTAATCACCGGAATTAGGTATTGGCCATGCTTTACCACCATAAACTGCATAGTCTGATACTTTACCATCAGCAGTTCCAAGTAGATAACGAAGTTTATCAGCATAGTAGTCAGAATATGTTTTGCTAACCATATCAGGGACATATGTAACTTGATCATAATCAATGGTATATTCGATTATATCCAGACTTACATTACCTGCTGCGCCTGCTGCGGGGCATACGATAATAGATGATATAGCTACTAAGAAAGCAACCAAAGTTAATTGTTGAAATAATAACATCGCCTTCATTTGTTGAACTCACCTGGTAACACCATAGACTGCGAGTTAAGTAATAACATCGTGTTAATAATTCTAAGATAACAAATAAAAATATCTGCACAACGTAATACAAGTTGACCTAAAAACAATACCGCCAGTACATGAACCCCGGCAAACTTACTAACTGTGATTTTATTCATCAATACACAACTCTTTGGGTAGTACCTCAATTTTTCTGTAAATTTTTTGAGGCTCGTATTCTTAGCAGTAATTACGATGTTAGACTACAAAAATATACTGTTGTGAACCGGGGGGCGGAGGGGCGACTCCGGCGCGGAGCCCCTCGCGGCGGCAGAATCCCTCAGCTGCTTCGCTTTTCGTTCTCCTTCCCTCCTAAGAGTGAATACGCGTACTCTTTTTTCTGGTTATCTTAGTTCTCGGTATTTTGCATATGCAAATATATCCTGCCTGTCATCCAATCTTCATCCACATCCATCACGATCGAGACAATAAGCCGTAACGCCGACCTATCATTGGGAAAAGCTCCAACTTTCCGTATTCTTCGTTTAATCTCTGCATTAATGCGTTCTACACCATTTGTCGAATAGATTTTTCGCCAGTGACTCTTGGGAAATGTCCGGTAATTGCTGAGTGAACATGACATACTTCTCAAAACGTTTGCTGCATCATCCAGCTTCATCTCCTCCAGACGATCTACAACATCGTCCAGTGCCTTCTCTTCACCGTCAGCTTTCCTCAGCATCTCGCTTACCTCAGCAATGTGCTTTTTCGGAACTTTTCCAAGTATGATTCGTTTCAAATGCACCATACACATCTGCCATGATGCACCGAGAAATTCCTTTTCCACTGCGGTCCGAATTCCTTTATGTCCATCTGAGATAATAAGTTGAACTCCCGCCAATCCTCGTTGTTTCAGTTCCTCGAAAAAAGAGATCCAGAAACTTTCCGTTTCTGCATGAGCAATCTTTACTCCAACAATTTCCCGGTTTCCATCCGTATTTATTCCAACTGCTATAAATACTGCCTTATTCAGATATCTCCCACCGTTTCTTACCTTGAAATAGGTTGCATCGACAAAGAGATACGGGACATTCTTTTCAATAGGGCGCGTCAGAAATGTGTTGATTTCCTCATCCAGTTCTCCGGCAATACGAGATACCGTCGATGGCGAGATATCCATGATTCCCAATTCTGCAATGATTTTGCCGACTTTTTTGGTACTCACACCATTAATGTAGGATTCACGAATGACATTACCCAAGGCTTTTTCAACACGCGAATAGCGGTCAAAGACTTTGGTGGTAAACGGGTGATAGCGGAACTGCGGTTTATTCAACAGAAGTTCCCCGTTTTTTGTCTTTAATGTCCGAGGTTTGTACCCGTTTCGATAGGTTTGTTTGGGATCGCCCGTTTCTTTTAGTATTGTCTCAGATTGGCGTGAGGCCTCTTCCAGAAGAATCCGGTTCAGGAACCAGGTCATAAACTCAGCAGCGGTATGATTCTCATCAGAAAGATAATGACCGATGAGGTCAGAGAGTATATCAGTCTCGTTGTTCATGTGATCGTTCCTGAGAAGACAGCGCGGAAATCGTTTCTACATGGAAATCCGCATGAGTTCTCAATTTCATAAAGAACACGAGACTACAAAAAACTGATTTTACAGAAATTACAGTAAATATGAAATACTATCATTGCCCATAATATTCCGATTCCAACAGATATACCCGGCATTGGAATCTATGCTCAATGTATTGATAAGAGATGAGGGAGAGAGTAATTATCGTATCGTTGAACATAAACCACGTATAAAATCTCTCAAAGTCAGGTATACATAATGGACGGAAAATCTGCCAAATCTAAAAAAATCATCGCCGGCATTCTTATTATGATCGTTGGCTTGAGCATCGGCTATGCCATTATATTTTTTGCGCT
>CAYWHV010000423.1:0-2615 GCA_964458045.1 uncultured Methanospirillum sp. | reverse complement strand
CCTGAAACCAACGTCCCAATCCGGTCAACAAACTGCTGATATTCTCCAAGACTTCCTGAACCTAATGCCTGCTGTGCCTGTTTGTATAGGCCTGATATCTGTCCGAGGATCGAAGAAGACTGATTATCAACCGGCTGTTCCACCCTTTTGGGGATATCCTGCCTGACTTGTCTGCCACCAAATATCACCTGCAGGGCTTCACTCAATGTTGGCTGCATCGTCAGCTGATCCCCGTATGATACAATGACCCGTTGGAGCTGAGGAAGGGTTCCTTTCTGGGTAGCTTCAAGATAGAGGGGCTCTACATACAACAGCGACTGCTCTACCGGGATGATCAGGGTATTTCCTCTGACGACTGAGGAGCCGGCCTGTGACCAGAGCGTAATACTTTGTGAAATATCTGTATCCTGATCAATCCGTGCCTCAATCTGCATCGGTCCATAGGTCAGTTCCTGCTTTGAGAACTGGTATACTATCATCTCACCATATCGGTCAGGATCACATCTCACTGCCATCCATCCCATGAGGTTCTGTTTATTTCTGGGTGTGAAGGGGAGCATGAGAATAAACTCTTCTTTCTCTTCACCCGGCAGTTTCATGATAACATAATATGGTTCGAACCGCTGCTGTGACTTTCGATAGATCTCATCAGGAATAACCCAGGCATCCTCACGGTTGTAAAAGACACGGGGGTCAGTCATGTGATATATTGCATAAATCTCCGCCTGAATGTTGAATAATCCATGAGGATACCGTAAATGGGGTCGGAGATCATCAGGTATATCATCAACCGGACGGAACAGACCGGGGAACATCTTTTCATAGGTCTGAATGACCGGGTCATCAGGATCAACGATATAGTACCCTATCTCTCCGGTATATCCATCAACAATTACTTTTACGCTGTTCCGAACATAATTCATGGATTTGGCAGATAATCCCCCGGTTCTAACCGGTTCTGAATAGGGGTACCGATCTGATGTGGTATATGCATCAATGATCCAGGATAATTTCCCATCACTCATGACGACATACGGATCAGAGTCATAGGTAAGGAACGGGGCGATTTTAGAAGTTCGTTCCATGATATTCCGATACAGGTGAAGTTTACTATCCGGTGTCAGGGAACCGGAAACAAGGAGCTCTACTGATCCCAACTGAATGGCATACACGAGCCGGGGAAGGAGCGAGAGCTCGACTCCTGCATTCCCGCCATACGAACTATAGATGTTTTCATCGCCGGACGGGTAATCAAACTCTTCAGTCCGGGTATTGGTAATGCAATAGGGGATGTCTCCTTCACCATAGTAGATCTGTGGATGATCAAGGGAAAGGGACGGGAACGGAGATGATGGCGGAATATCTTTAACAAAAAATTCAGGAAGACCATTGGCCGTTATCCGGTCAACCGGACTCATGACCGCCCCATACCCGTGGGTAAAAACAAGATGACGATTCACCCAGGTCTGTGCCTGCTGTGGAAGATTGTATGAGTTCATCTCACGGGCAGAGATATGCACCTGTTTATAATTGCCATCCAGCCAGTACCGGTCCACATCCACGTCATTGAACGTATAATAGGTCCTGAAGAGCTGAAGTTGTTCAAGGGTTGTTTTCATCGGTCTCCAGTCCCAGAGACGGATATTTGATATTGTGGCATTATTATTCCTGATATCTGTTTCAGTGAGGTTGTAAAGAACGGGAAATTCCCGTGCATTGATTTGAGCAAGGTTGTATCCGTCAAGCGTGCTGTTGATATTGTATCCAAGATACGTCCGTTCAAGATTGAATTCATTCGGTTCAACGATGAGGGTCTGAACCAGAAATCCTGCCCCGGCTGAAAGAATAGCGATTATGAAAAATCCACCTATTCCGTAGGCTATCATCTCAGAACGCTTTATCTTCTCATTCAAAAGGAAGAGAAGCCCGATAAGGAAGGCTATGACGGTCAGGATAGTGAGTGCTGGGATGGTTATGGTAACATCGGTATATCCTGCACCGATTACAGTCCCTTTCGAGGTATACAGGGTTGAATATCGGGTAAGCCAGAGAAATGCTGCAAGGGTGGTGAAGATGAAGAATAACAGGCAGTTCACCTGGGGAAGGAATCTCCCGACCGTATCTTTCCATGATAATCCAAACGGAAAAGGTCCGGGGATATACTGGAATACACCGTACTCATCAATTCTGACACCTGCACGATGAGCAGCATACATGACAGAAGAGATGATGAGAGTAAAGACAAAAAGGGCCAGGAGATACTGGATCAAAATGGTATAGAACGGAAGCGAGAAGATGTAGAAACTGATATCCAGGCCAAACACCGGGTCGGATATATGGAAAGGTGTCTGATCAAGAAATGCCAGAATAATCTCCCATGAAGATGAGAGGGAGAGACCGGTAATACCTGCTGCAACAGCACAAGCAATTCCTCCAAGATACTGGATCTCTTTTTCCACTCCGAATGCCCCTGCTCCGGTGCGGGCGGCCAGGATGACATTTCCATAACTGAACGCGAAAAAGAGCAGTGTTCCGATCACAAAGAGGGCTGCCGATGTGATCAGGATGGTCAGGAAGACAGGGGAGTATCCAACGCACGCATACCAGAAGAGATC
>CAYWHV010000422.1:0-2618 GCA_964458045.1 uncultured Methanospirillum sp. | reverse complement strand
GTTCATAAAGGACGTTATCACTGGAAAACCCGACGTCCGCTCAATCGCTGCAGCCCTCCCTAGCGTTGAGGACATTCCCATTAACATATCTATCGACGAAGAACCGGAGGAGGAATATATCGATGAAGAAGAATAAACCCGGAGGTCCGGAACGTTGATTCCGCAGGCTGACCTTATTACATTCATCGATCGCCTCCGGAGCGAACCATATGAACAGGAATGGTTCGAGTTCAAACAGAATAACTATGAACCTCAACTTATCGGAGAATATCTCTCTGCCCTTGCAAATGCTGCCTGCCTTGCCGGAAAACCCCATGGATATCTCATCTTTGGAATTGATGATAAAACTCACAAGATAACAGGTACCACATTCGAACCATACAAAACAAAAGGGAAGGGAAACCAGGATCTTCATCTCTGGCTGAGTCTTGGCCTTCATCCAAACGTGGGATTTGACATCGCGATAGTACACCACCCGGAAGGAAGAATTGTTCTTTTTGCCATCACCGCAGCTTGGAACCGTCCGGTACTATTCTATGGAAAAGCGTATATCAGAGTCGGTTCCTGTAAAACTGAACTTGCAAAACATCCAGAACTGGAACGAACAATCTGGACAATAAGGACTGACTGGTCAGCCCAGATCTGTGAAACGGCAACTATCGATGACCTTGACCCGGATGCGTTAATCAGAGCAAGGTTAGAGTATCTGACAAAATATCCAAATAAAGAAGACGAGTTTGCAGCCTGGAATGATACAACCTTCCTCAACAAGGCAGGGCTTACCAAACAGGGAGCAATCACCAATACGGCCCTTCTTCTTCTTGGGCGGCCTGAATCGGCATCACTTCTATCACCAGCAGTAGCCCGGATAACCTGGATTCTCAAGGATGATAAGAACCAGGAACTGGATTATTATCATGCCAACCCGCCTTTTCTTCTCCAGGTGGATGAGATCCTAAAAAAGATCCGGAATTTGACCATCCGGGTTATGCCTTCCGGAACGCTCTTCCCTAACGAACTCTCGCAATATGATCCATGGGTGATTCGTGAAGCACTGCATAATTGCATCGCCCATCAGGATTACATGCTCAGGGGAAGAATTCAGGTCATCGAAACACCAGACAATATCATCCTTACCAATCTTGGGAGATTTCTCCCCGGAGATGTACAGACGGTAATCATGCAGGATGCACCTCTTGAAATCTATCGTAGTCCGTTCCTTACAATGGCAATGGTAAACCTGAACATGATAGATACCCAGGGAGGGGGCATTAAAAAGATGTTTCAGTCCCATGCACGTCGATTCTTCCCACTCCCCGATTACGACATCTCTGAATCTGATCGGGTGAAAGTAACCATACCTGGTAGAATTCCGGATGAACAATACTCCCGCCTCCTTATGGAACGGACAGATCTTGATCTCCAGACGATTATACTCCTTGATAAGGTTCAGAAGAAAAAACCCCTGACAAAAGAAGAGTATGCCCATTTGAAGAAACAGGGACTGGTGGAAGGAAGATATCCAAAAGTCATTATCGCCGGAACGATAGCAGAAATTACCGGGCAGACAGCAAAACATACTCGTGACAAAGGTTTCGATGACCCGTATTACCTGGATCTTATTCTTCTCTTAATATCAGATCATGGCCCGGTATCAAGAAAGGAAATCGATGAACTTCTCATGAATAAACTCCCCGAAATACTGACAGATGAACAAAAGCGTTCAAAAATTCATAATTTCCTTTCAACACTTTCCCGGCAAAAACGTATACGGAATACTGGGACAAGAAAAGATCCCAAATGGATAATTAACGAATCCTGGGACTAATCCCTTTTCATATCAAGGATAAATAATCAGACTGTCTTTTTGAGATAGTCTGATATTGTTCTATTGCTTAATGTTCTGCCGATAAAATCTTAGCAAAAGAAAAGCTAAACCATAACAATAAAAGCTCAAATATTTTAGTTAAAATCAAAAAATATCATGTCTGGTTTTGCTAAGAATACCTGTCATTCACGCAATACAAACAAAGCAATCATGATCCCATAACAAAAGAAAACCCATAATTATCCCTAAAACTAGATTTCTGACATATTGGTTTTGTTACCATCTATCAAAGAAACAATCATGAACTGTTTTATATTTTTCACCTTCAACTATGGAAATTGCAACAGTAACAAATGATGGAAGTTAACTTATCGCATTCGGTTTTCACAGGAAATAGTGGAGAAATTGATTTCTGTACAAAAGGTTGATGCTAGGGATGATCTAGCATAACTGCATAGATGAAAAGAGGATCCATTCTTGGATAGTCCACACATGATCCATGAAACCTGACACCATTACAAGTGTTCTTTATCTCGTTCTCCCCTCGATTATTTTTCAATAAAAGTATTAGAATCGGTTAGCAAATATTGTAACTATTTTAATAAAAGAGCGTCATTGCTCTGTTTTATCTCCTTTCTTAAGAAAAGGATTGAGTGTTCCTAAGTTTTGGTGAATTTCAATTTCTCCTATCGGACCGTATTCATCAGTTTCAATCGGCGATGGCGGAAAAGGTCCCTGTCCGGCGGAAAGTGGCGGATCATCCCCGCCATATGTTTCGGTCTCCATTTCA
>CAYWHV010000421.1:0-2619 GCA_964458045.1 uncultured Methanospirillum sp. | reverse complement strand
ATATTCCCGGAGGCCACGTCCGACACTCTACACAACAGTCCGGATATACCGATACTCCAAGATAGTATAATGCGAAACTTTCTGAAATAATTCAGAAAATTTGCTTAATACTATGAAGTGTGATTAGAGTGCATGCCTTGGAATAATCTTATTTTCATAATGATTATTCCAAGACATTATGCAAGGCACTATAATCACACAGATCAAAACAGGTGTATGGAACATATCTCTTCATTTCTGGATGCAGATCCATTCTCACGGGAACTCGGAATAAAACTGGAGTCGGCTTCGAAAAATTCAGCAACCCTTTCCCTCGTGATCACTGAAAACCACCTGAATCCTCATGGCACCGTCCATGGCGGGGTTATCTATACCCTCGCTGATGCTGCATTTGCCGTCGCAAGTAATGCCGATGGCACTCCGTCTGTTGCGATCAACACCTCAATATCATATATGAAAGCGGTAAAATCGGGGAAACTAATCGCAAAAGCCCATGAATTTTCTAAAAACCACACCCTTGGATCATACATCGTAGAGATACATGACCTTGAGGGAGAAAAGATTGCTGTGTTCCAGGGGCTTGCCTACCAGAAAAGACGATAATTATACGATATTTTTGAATTTCCAACGAGTTCACCATTTGACAATTACCAAGAAGAACGTGATCTTCGAAGGATGAAGGTCAAAATGAAATTTCTGGCGGCTATAGAAACTCTGATACTGGAAGAGCGATAGCTCGAAAGAAGTAATATCTCTACAATTCGAAAAAATGGCGTAAATGTCATTGGAGGATTGGTATCAGTGTCCCATAATCTGCCATGGATAAACGGTCCCAATGTTTTGGATCAACAGATATCCCTCTCTCGAAATCTTGTGTCAGCCAGGAGCGACTGAACAGTTACGGCATAAGATGGCCCATTGGATCTCATTCAACATTGGCTGATCTTGAATAGTTTTACCGAGAATATATAATGACACTATACAAATCATAATTATCAGGATAGGTATGATCCAAACAGACCCCACAAATCATAGAGCTCTTGTCACAGATATGACTGGAACGCCCCTATATTTTGAACAAGGTTTTATTTTCATCGATTCTGGTATTGGTGGAGAAAACGTTGCGTACACCCTGAAAGAACCGGTGAAGATCTCAATAGTATTTGATGATGAGAGCAGCGAATATATTCTTTCAAATGATCTCCTTCATCTCTTATCCCATCATTCATCTCTCCCAGACGCAATTCGGAGTATTCAGGAGCAGATCTATATCCTATATGAGGAGTATGTAATTGCAGAACCGGTTCATTTTCAAAAATCAGGCATGGCTTTTCGTGAACTATTGAAAGGATTGGTTGAGGTTTCGTGACCTCAAGAAAGAGTGAAAAAGTGGTAAAAGCACTTTTAAAAAAAGGATTTGTATGTAAAAATACCCATCACCGGTATTTGGTTTTTTCAAATCATGGCAAAAGTACTGACATTATTACCTTTGTAAGTCATGAAAAAAGAGAGATGAGCGATGCATTGCTTTCAGCAATGGCACGACAGATCTCACTTTCGAAAGAAGATTTTCTTTTGTTAATCGACTGCACTATTGATGAATCAGATCTCATAGCCAGGTACAAGGAAATCGGAAAAATCAACTGACATTCGAAATGAGAGAAAAAATAGCTGCGAATCCTGATAACCCATGAGATTTCGGATATCCCGCAAATATTACCCTGAATATTCCTGCAGATATCAAAAGGTTTAAATTACAACCCATTCATGGTAGTATAGAGGAGGAAAGATTATGGAGCCAAAAAAAATCCCGAAAATGTCAAAGGAAGAGTATGATGCTCTGATCAAACGCCAATATGTCTCCAGAATTGCGTTCAAAGGATTCGAACATCCATATATTGCCCCATTTATGTATACTTTTGACGGCAGATACCTGTATTTCCTGTCTTCCAATTATGGAAGAAAGATGGAGTATTTCAAACATGAACCGAAGGTGTCTGTTGAGATTGAAGAGTATTCACCAGATCTGTCTTCATTTACATTTGTAAGCCTGCAGGGGTTTCTTGAGGAAGTGCAGGATCCATCCCATAAATTGCAAGTCAGGCAGCAGTTTGTCAATATGATCAAAAAGAATCATCTTTCATCCCGGGTGCTGACAGCGTTTGGTCACACAGCTCAGGATGATCCGGATGTGATCATCCGTGAAGAGCGAGCCTCGGTCTGGAAACTGGTCGGTGTAAAAGATATTGTTGCACTGAAAAACGGGTAAGTGCATCAAAAACCCCGATTTTCTTCTCACATCAGAACCAAATCCGAAACGTGACTATGTCAAAGAGGGATATCTACCAGTATACCTGAAAGGTAGCCATTTGCGAAATCCCTCTGAACTTCCACGAATAGCTTCTGATGCCAACATCCTCAATCACTCTCTTTCTATAAATCGCCCCTGATTGATAACCTGGGGCCCGGTCTGTAAGAAAATATGGCATGATTACAATAATTTCAAAACCAGATTTATTCGCGCCAATAGCAAGTGAATGCAAATTTAGAATTTAATATACGGTTTTTTTGTTCCCGAAACGGCAACCAATTCGGGCATTCCATTCAGAACAAAAAAAG
>CAYWHV010000420.1:0-2630 GCA_964458045.1 uncultured Methanospirillum sp. | reverse complement strand
ATTTTATATTAATTTCAATTTCTTTAATTCCTCTTTATCTTCTTCAGGACAATATTTAAATTTTAAAAGGTAATCAATTTCATCAACTACATATTTTTTATAATCTCTTTCTTGTTCTTCTTTAGAAGCTGTAGACCAGAATTTAGTATAATCAAATTTTTCAATAGAATACTTCATCCATCCTACATAAGAATAGGTAACTCTTCCACAACAATAGTCTTTAATCCAACTACCATAATGTTCTTCAACACTTGGTAATTTAAAAGACTGCATCCAGACTTTACCAAATACTTGAGGTTTCCAATAACAATTCTCTCCTTCCCATTTAACTATTTCATCCTTAATCCAGAAAATACCAGCTCTTGTTTTTTTATTTTCTTCCTCTAATATCTGAATAGTTCCTTCAGAATTAAAACAGTTGTTATATCTGGAAAGATTACTTGCCTTTTTCTTGCACTTCTTAATAGCTTCTTCAAGAGTTTCAGCTTTTATCCTTATGGGATATATTTCAATAGTATGTTCACTAATCCCTCTATATCCATATCCGGTAAAATAGTTAAATGTATATGTTTTCATAAATTCATTCTTGTAATGTAATTGTTGGCATATGTTAATGTTCATCATAAAAATCTTCGCTTCCACTATCATTACCTATCGGATTTTCCCATCCGTATTTAAGAGCAGTAGCCTTGAATAAGGGAAGACCATACATGGCGTAACTATCAAAATCTTCCAACCCTTCTTCCAATATCCAATTCCACATTCTTACTGTTTCAAACATAAACCCTGCTGATATACCCCTTTTATTAAGAGCCTTTTCAAAACCGAATTCAACATCTTTTTCTAATTGAATAAGTATGTTTTCTCTTGTAAACGGGATTACTTTTTTATTCCATTCATCATCAGATACACTTTCGATTAATGTAAATCCAAAGTCTTTAAGTTGATTTGCTGTAAGAAATTGTGAAAGCCTACGGAAATCCCTTCCGTCTAATGTTTGTGATCCTCTTTCTTTAATTTGTTCTAATGTTTTCATAACTCAATTTTTGTTAATTTATTTTCATAAAGAATTTCTTCCGGTACGTAAGTGATCAGAATATTATACTGATTAATAAGTTCAACAATCCAACTGAATTCTTGTTGGTCAAAGTTCGGGTTATCCAAATACGGACTAAAATTGAAATACATCGTTTCTAATGTAGAAACGATTACATCAATAGGAATTTCAATCTTTTTCATAATCAAAATTTTGTATCTGCAATTACATAAAAATGGAGCATCACTAAAAACATCACAAAAATGAAAAGTATTTCAATCAGACATATATAGAAATATGGCTGATTGAAAATATTCCTAAATCTTCTTCGTGACATTTTTCAGTTCTTTTGGAGTTGGAACATCAAAACTTTGGAGTATTCGTTATTTAATTCATCCCAAAAGTCGTGTCCTTCAGGTGATTTTGACCATAAGAATCCAACACCAATTTCAGTAATGACAAATTTACGAATACCCATCATCACAATTAGATTGAACATAGCGTCATTTTCTATGTTCCTTTTGTACTGTTCCAAAACCCCACGGGATTCAAGGAATTCTGCAAGTTCACTTGCAATGATAATTGTTACATTCATTTTTCTTTGATTTTTAATCTCTGACCACTATTGGTCATTGAAGCCTGTCGGGGAATCGAACCCCGTGCGAATCAACCGTTCAGGCTTTCCACGTATTTAAAAATCAAAGAAAATTAATCAAATTTTTGTTCTGTATTATACCAGTCACAATTCATACAATCGAAATTGTTTCGGCAAGAATTGCATGGTATAGCATCGAAATCGGGTTTTGATGGACGTTGAACAACAGGTTCTTTTGGCATTTGTTTTTCACGATACCATTCTTTTGTAATAACATCCTGATACCAAGGGTCTCCTTTCGTGCCATACATACGAAATTGACGACCTGCACGTGTGACTAATTCACCACCGTTGTATTCATTGGCATAATTCTTATTCCTGCCGTAGTCATACATTTTGGTTTTGTTATTCCATATGTAATCGTCATAGTAATTTTTGTACACTTTATTTTCCGGTTTAAACGGATAACGTTCGGTAAGTGTGGTGGCAATATCAAAACAGAAATTGATACAGTTGTATAACTCACGAATATCGGTACATTCGTTATCAGTATGCGGAAAATGGTATCCACAACTCATATTCACGCAGCTGATTCCGATACCGTTATTAACCAGAGTTTCAACGTCGGTCATCATTCCGTTTTCGGGTTTATATCCGTAATTCTTTGCAATCTTCATTACATCTTTACGGAATTTGGTTGAACAAATATCACGTCCTGATATTTTTGTAATAAGATCACCAGTACCTTTCCGGTCTGGCTGAACTACCCATAAACAATCGGTAAAGAAATCCATATCTGCTTTGGTGGAACCTTGACAACCTATTTCTTCTTCAACGAACCAAGCAATTTTACAGTATGCAAGGCGTTCAAGCATATTCAAACAAATGAATATTCCGTTTTTATCGTCAGCACCGATTCCTGTTGAATGTTTGGTACGTTCGGAAAACCCGAATAGGATACCTTTGTGTTCAATAACGTCGAAACCGTGTTTTAATTCC
>CAYWHV010000419.1:0-2631 GCA_964458045.1 uncultured Methanospirillum sp. | reverse complement strand
TCGAAGGTCCCGCCCATAGGCATAGGAGGCATACAGCTGGTCTGCCACATTCCGGTGATCTTCACGAGTCTTACTCGGTCCGATTCCAAGGTTCATGAGCCGTGAGAGACAGGGGAGAGCATCAATGGGTGGATTAATCCCTTTCCGAAACAGGTCACGGGAGAGCACTATCTGCCCCTCGGTGATATACCCGGTCAGGTCAGGTACCGGATGAGTAATATCATCGTCCGGCATCGTCAGGATGGGGATCTGGGTAATAGACCCGGAGCACCCTTTGATTCGCCCGGCCCGTTCGTAAATAGTTGCAAGATCGGTGTACATGTACCCCGGATACCCACGCCTTCCTGGTATCTCCTCCCGTGCTGTTGAGATCTCACGAAGAGCATCACAGTAATTGGTCATATCGGTCAGGATGACCAGGACCTGAAGGTTGTGAGTATAGGCCAGAAACTCTGCAGCGGTCAGGGCACACCGGGGCGTTGCAATACGTTCAATCGTCGGATCATCGGCCAGGTTTAAGAAGAAGACGACCCGTTCAAGGGCTCCGCTCTCTTCAAACTCCTTCATGAAGAATGACGCTTCCTTGTAGGTGATACCCATCGCAGCAAAGACCACGGCAAAGTTCTCACCCTCACCAAGCACCTTTGCCTGTTTTGCAATCTGGGCAGCCAGCTGGTTTGCCGGGAGCCCTGCACCTGAGAAGATAGGAAGTTTCTGCCCCCTGACAAGGGTGTTTAATGCATCAATTGCCGATATACCGGTCTGGATAAACTCGGCAGGCTTGTCACGGGAGTAGGGGTTGATCGGCATTCCGGCGATATCAAGTCTGGCTTCAGGGATGATTGCAGGTCCACCATCCCGTGGCCGTCCCACTCCGTCCAGCACCCGGCCAAGCATGTCATACGAGACATCAATGAGGGGTGACTGGCCGGTAAACCTGACCGTAGTCACATGGCTGTCTATCCCCCGTGTTCCCTCAAAGACCTGAACAACTGCAATATCCTCTGAAATATCAAGAATCTGGCCGGTCCGTGCTTCACCATCCGGAAGAATGATCTGTGCTGTCTCTCCAAAGGAGATCTCCTTGGGCCGCTCAACAAAGATCAGGGGACCGGACACATAATTGACCGTCTGGTAATCAACCGTAATCAGGCTGCCGTGCTGCATGTCTGCACCTCCAGGTTTTCAGTCTGCTCCCAGACCGTATCGCTCAGCTTTTTTAACCGATCCAGATCTCTCTGCTCTTTCATTCGTGCAATCTCTGACCGTGCTGATATAGAGAGGAGCTGTCGAAGCGGGACATTCCTCCTCATGGCTGCACGGATTGCATCATAATACCAGATAATAATCTTGAGCATCCAGTACTGCTTCTCAAGCGGGCAGAATGAATCATCATCACTGTATGCACTCTGTTGCAGGAAATCCTCGCGGATGATCTTCGCAATCTCAAGGACGACTTTCTCCTTGTCAGGAAGGGCATCAGGCCCGACTAGCTGCACAATCTCCTGGAGTTCCACTTCTTTCTGGAGAACATACATCGCCCGTCCCCTGAACTGGTACCAGTCCCGGGCAACCTGTTCAGAGAACCAGTCCTCGACATCCTCCAGGTACAGGGAATAACTCCGGATCCAGTTCACCGACGGGTAGTGCCGGCGATATGCGAGATTTGCATCAAGTGCCCAGAATGTTCCGGCAATACGAAGGGTATTCTGGGTAATCGGCTCTGAAAAGTCACCGCCCGGTGGTGAAACCGCACCGATGATCGTCACCGACCCCGTCTTCTCATCAGAACCGGCACAGATAACCCGCCCGGCCCGTTCATAAAAGGCAGCAAGCCGGGTTGCAAGATAGGCAGGATACCCCTCTTCTCCTGGCATCTCTTCAAGCCGTCCAGACACTTCACGAAGTGCCTCACCCCACCGGGACGTTGAATCGGCAAGAAGTGCAACATCAATGCCCATGTCACGATAATATTCAGCGATAGTAATCCCCGTGTAAATGGATGCTTCACGGGCAGCGACCGGCATATTTGAGGTGTTTGCTATCATGATTGTCCGCTCAATCAGGGGATAGCCGGTCCTTGGGTCGGTCAGTTCAGGAAACTCGGTGAGCACATCGGTCATCTCATTGCCCCGCTCACCACACCCGATATATACGACCACCTGCGTATCTGCCCATTTTGCAAGCGTCTGCTCAGATACCGTCTTCCCGGTTCCAAACCCGCCTGGGATCATGGCAGTCCCGCCCTTTACCAGGGGGAACATGGTGTCAAATACCCGCTGGCCGGTGAGCAGGGGAACCTCCGGGTCCAGTCGTTTGACAAACGGTCTTCCTTTCCTGACCGGCCACCGCTGAAGCATGGCTATCTCTGTCCCGTCAGCAAGGGTACAGACCACATCAGTCACGGTGAAATCTCCGGCAGAGATCGTTTTAATCTCCCCGGATATACCCGGTGGGACCATGATCGAATGGACCAGATGAAACTCCTGGACCGTTCCGAGAACATCACCGGTCTGCACCGGATCGCCTGCCTTTTTCACCGGGGTAAAGGCCCATCTCTTCTCCCGGTCAAGGCCGGGGACCATGATCCCCCTGCTGATATAGTTCCCGCTTTTTGCATACAGGGCAGGA
>CAYWHV010000418.1:919-2637 GCA_964458045.1 uncultured Methanospirillum sp. | reverse complement strand
ATCCCAGGGTTGGTACGAATTATAGGCAATGTCGTCATGTACTTCTTCTTCGGTAATTTCAAATGCTTCAGCAAATATTTTTTTTATTTTATCTTCATCCATCACATATCACACCAATATAAAATCAATGCATTACTGACTGCTGCTTGAGTTGTATGTGAAATACTTATTTTTATCTCAACCCGGTCTAAAAAATCTGTTGAAAATTGTTTTCCAATAATAATAGCCTTCGGACCTTTTTTATCTTCATGTACAATCTCAATATCTGTAAAAGAGATTGCAGATTGATCAAGTGATGAAAACGCTTTTATGATAGCCTCCTTGGCACAAAAACACCCACATAAACTCGGTGCAGGATTCATCTTAGAAAAACAATAATCCAGTTCATTCTGAGTGAAAATTCGACACAATAGGTTATTATGTGATTCGAGAGATATATTTTCAAACCTCTCAATCAATTCCATATCAATACCAATAGAGATTTTTGGTATTCTGAAATTATTGTTGAGCATTTTCCATATCCGGTTGAAGAGGAATTATTTTCTCAATACCACACCCCCCTATTCTCCTCTTGCATATCAAACATCATCGCAGAAAGTAAAAACTGCACACCAATCCCAAACACTATCACCGAAACCACCGCCGGAACAAAAATCGGATTGTCCTCTACAAATTTATACCATAAAGCATACACCCCGAACAGAAACGAAATAAAAGTAAAAAACGCCCCGGAAATATAAAAGAACACGAGCGGATGAAATGATAATACAATATATTTCGTCTTCATCCGCCAGATAAACGCATTTAATAATAACCAGGATAACCGGACAATATACGTAGAGTATTTTATCTTCGATCGCTCAAGCCCATATCTGGCAGGATGCGGAACATTCCTGACCCTGAATCCAAACGTATTCAGCCAGACCAGAAGATCATTACAATATCCGTACCGGGGATAAATAGCATCAAGCGAAATCGTCTCCAGAGCACGACGGGAGATTGCCGTATATCCGTTCTGGGGATCCATGAGTTGCCAGTATCCGGATGCAACTTTCGTCAGCAACGTCAAAACAGAGTTCCCGACAAACCGCCATTTTGACATTCCCTGCCTGAACCTCTCATTCACTAACCGGTTCCCAACCGAGTAATCCACAACCCCCTCAACCACCGGATCCAGGAGCTCCGGAAGAAAAGAAGGATCCATCTGGTTATCACCGGCCATCACCGCAACAATATCCATCTTATCAGAAAGGGCCTCTTTATACCCAGAGATGATTGCACCGCCTACCCCTTTGTTTTTTTGATGATGGATCGGGACCACCCGCCTGTCTCTCTCTGCAAATGAATCAATGAGGTGCCCGGTCCGATCTGGTGATGCATCATTCACTACATATACCCGGTCAACGAAATCCGGAACAGACTGAAGGGTAGGCACAATGAGCAACTCCTCTTTGTATGCAGGAATAACAACACCTATTTTTTTATTTCGATACATGGCCAACAACTAAAATATTTAAATGCTTATCCATTCGGAACAATATCAAATCTTCAAGTATTACGTTCATATTAAGAGAATTAATCAATAATAAATCATGTCCTGTGTGAAACCAAGCAGTTGCTTTTGATTTCCAGTTTTTTGTGAAATTATTTATCTTCTGAATACAAAATTATTTATAATATCCATTGCAAGGGCTTCTTTGGCAAGTTTTTCATCAGTA
>CAYWHV010000418.1:0-909 GCA_964458045.1 uncultured Methanospirillum sp. | reverse complement strand
GCCCATAAAAAATAAAATTATCATCGAGGGTCCGAAAGTCCATGAGGTGGGATATAGGGTTTTTCTCTTAAACCGAGCCCTGACATTTGGATTAACCGGATTTTCTGCATTTAATCATACCAATCCGGATAATATTCAGCAGATTGAAATATGTATTGAAGGAGATCCAGAGGCAGTCAATGAATTTGTAACAGTGTTGTATGAAAATATTCCGGTTCATGCAATAGTTGACACCATATCTATAAATCCATTTAGTAAACGTGTGATCGGCATTATGGACTATTTGCACCTTGTTCAGGTCGAACAACTGGACAAAGGGATCCCTGCCATATTAAGCATTCAATCATCACAAGAAAAGATGCTGGAAAGACAAGATCAGATGCTCATGAAACAGGATCAAATGATTGAACAACAGGAACAAATGATCGACACCCAGAAAGAGACAAATAAGGAAATTCAGACATTACGATATGACCTGAAAACCGAGATGAATGAACGGTTTAATAAAATTGAACACGAACTAAAAGAGGTTAAAGACGCACTCCATAAACACGGCATTATGGCATAGAAAAGATAAGAAGGACAGATAATCTTTCAATACCGACCATATGCTACTGAAAGTCTTATTTTTCATCCATCATATGAAAAAAATTTCATTAACCTATTACTGAATAATTCACCTCACATTTCTTGTATACGGTTTCACGTGAGAGCCAAATCATTCATTTCTGCTTTTTAGTTGATTTCTGGAGGCGTAAAGTACTATCCCCAACATTCAATTTTTTAAATCAATTCGAAAAAATCAGGTATTTGATTATTTGTAGGGAAAACAGGAGGTAAAGAAATTAAAAGAGAGAGAACCAGAGATTACTACAATAATCTTTTCCCACTGATTCCCCAGAGGTGTAA
>CAYWHV010000417.1:0-2639 GCA_964458045.1 uncultured Methanospirillum sp. | reverse complement strand
CTCTTTAGTCCTATCACCATCAAGGGGAAGACCATGAAAAACCGACTGGCGGTATCTCCGATGGTAACGAACTATTGCAACGAGGACGGAACATGTACCGAAATGTTTTCTGCATATCACGAAGCAAAAGCAAAAGGCGGCTTCGGAATGATAATCACGGAAGATTTTGCGGTCAGGCCCCGCGGGAAGGGATTCAAACACCTGCCCGGACTGTGGAATGATGAGCAGATCCCGGGATTTAAGGAATTTACGAAAAGGATCCACAAGCATGATACTGTTTTGATCGCGCAGATATACCACGCAGGCAGACAGTCAAGCAAAATGGTTCTCGGTCAGGTACCTGAGGCACCTTCGGCTATCCCATGCCCATTCAGCCCGGATATGCCGGAAGAGATGAGTATCGAGGAAATTAAGAAAATCATAACAGAATTCGGAGACTGTGCGCGAAGGGCTGAAGAAGCGGGCTTTGACGGAATAGAAGTACACGGAGCTCACGGGTATCTGATCTCCCAGTTCATGTCCTCCTATACCAACAAGCGTACCGATGAGTACGGGGGATCTCTCCAGAACCGCATCCGTTTCGCGGTGGAGGTAGTCAAAGATATCCGCTCAAAGGTCTCCAATGAGTTCATTGTCGGATACCGCATCTCTGCGGATGAATATGTTACCGGCGGCAGGAATATCGGAGACACTATGACAATAATTCCGTATCTTGAAGAAGCAGGCATTGACTATATCCATGTATCAGCAGGCGTTTACCGCTCATTTGACGACATAATCCCGTCGCAGTACCGCGGTCATTCTTGGAATACGACTGCTGCCGCAGAGGTAAAAAAGATAACCAAACTGCCTGTGATCTCCGTAGGAAGGATAAATGACCCAAGACTTGCAGAAACGATCATTGCCTCAGGGAAAGCAGATATAGTTGCGATGGGCCGTCAGTCACTTACAGATCCCGAAACACCCAATAAGGCAAAAGGGGGCCGTTTCGATGAGATCCGCAATTGTATCGCATGCCATCACGGATGCGTTAAAAACCTTCTTAACAACGTTCCGATCCAGTGCATCCTAAACCCGAACCTGGGCAGAGAAAGTGAAGTCTCTCTTGAAAAGACAGAGGCACCGAAAAATATAATGGTCATAGGCTCAGGTCCTGCCGGACTTGAGGCTGCTATCACGGCGGCCTCACGTGGACACAAAGTAAAGGTTTTCGAGAAAAACCGCTGGGCCGGCGGCCAGTTCCGCATCGGTGCGGTGCCGCCCGGAAAGGGTGAGATGATCAACTATATCAACTGGCAGCTGAACGAACTCAGGAAACTTGGAGTCCCTGTCCTTATGGAGACGGAAGTCACGCCGGAACTTGTGAAGAAGGAAAAGCCGGATGTCATTTTCGCCGCCACGGGAGCAATACCCATCATCCCGAACATACCGGGGATAGACAGGCCAAACGTCGTAACTGCACATGATGTACTCTCAGGCAAAGTCAACACCGGGAGCCGCGTTGTTGTGGTAGGCGGGGGCTGCGTAGGAGCTGAAACAGCAAACCAGCTTGCGAATTACTTGAAGTGCGTGACCATCATCGAAATGCTGGACGCGATAGCAGGAGATGAAATAGTGGTACCTCGCTGGGATCTTCTTGAAGATCTTGATAGGAACAAGGTCAGGATCTGCACAAAGACCACGGTCGATGAGATAACAGATGCAGGAGTGAAGGTCTCAGGTGCCGTAAACGAAGTTATCCCCTGCGACACAGTAGTGCTTGCAGTAGGGGCTAAGCCTGTACTGGGCCTTGCAGATGCTCTTAAAAAAGAGGGTTATGATGTCCGCGTCATCGGGGACGCCGCAAAAGTCGGTCTGGGCGGAGAAGCCATAATGGAGGGCTTTGAGGTAGGAAGAACCATCTAGACAGGTCCAAAATTTAACTTATCAATTAAAGCTGCCTCCCTCGTTCAATAGGGAGGCAGCTTTAACTTTGATTTTATAAAAAGATCCGAAAATGGATCTATCTCATTCTGAAGTCAATAATAAGATCGAACTACACGCTCGGGCCGATGCGCGTTATGCCGGTCTCTGTGTGGCCAAGCACTTCCGATGAAGTCTGCTCGCCAGAGATAACGTACAACAGTTTTTGAAAGAGCCTCTCCCCTGCGCTTTCAAGCGACTCCTTACCCAGTGTTATAGGGCTTGCGTCAAAATCAATGTTCTCTCTCATCCATTCAGCGACTTTAGGATTGCCGGTGATCTTGATCACAGGTGCTATCGGTGCTCCCACCGGAGTTCCCCGACCAGTCGTAAAGAGGATAACCTGTGAACCTCCCGCAAGCATGCCCGTAACTGACTCCACATCAAATCCCGGTGTATCCATTATCACTAGGCCCCTTGACTTTGGGATCTCCCCATAGCGGACGACCTCCATCACTTTTGATGAACCCGCCTTAGCAAGGCATCCCATGGACTTTTCCTCTATCGAAGAAAGGCCCCCCTCTATGTTCCCCGGTGTGGGATTCGTGCCACGCAGATCGACGTGCATCGCATTGGCGCTCTTTTCAACATCTTTTACGATCTCTTTAATTTTTTCCCCTACCCCGGGATCAACTCCCCGGCCGGACAGTATATGCTCCGCTCCGATCATTTCAGGA
>CAYWHV010000416.1:0-2651 GCA_964458045.1 uncultured Methanospirillum sp. | reverse complement strand
AGTATATCACTATGTGGTTTATTTCTCATTGGGAGGTTTTTTGTAGTCATTCGTTCAACTCTAATTAAATGTCCGGAAATGTCGTTCTGGTTTCTTTTCATCATTATTTATCCAAACGGAAAGCCGGGTTCCATTGGATAGCCCATAGTTTTGAAAAAATGGGGTGGGATGTAACATTCATTACTGCTCCGCTCTCACCGTTTTCACGCCTCATCCACGATCACCGGTGGGAATACGTTACTGGCGACCGCAATAACTCCCTGATCCTGGACAACCAGGTTACGGTGTATACGTATTGCCCATACTTTTCTCCAATATCAAAAACAGGTAATTATGTTATAGATCTGCTATCTCCCCTGATGATCCCGGTTTATCAGCATTATCTTCCCTCAAGCCTTCAAACCCTGATTAAAAGTGCTGATCTCATTATTTTTGAGAGTACAGCGGCTATTCTCCTGTTTGATGAGTTCAAAAAAGTGAACTCCCATGCAAAATACCTGTACCGTGTCTCTGATTCCCTTGAGATTCTCAGGGTTCATCCGGCAGTACTGGCATACGAAAAAAAGATCGTTCCTCTCTTTGATCTCGTGAGTGTTCCATCCCGATCCTTACGTTCCCGGTTTCCGGACGGGAATGTGCATCTCCAGTATCATGGCATTCATAAGGATGCATTTGCCCGGGATCTCCCCAGTCCGGACTCATACTCGCGGTATGCAAAAAACATTATTTTTGTTGGCAATTCATTCTTTGATCTGCCATTCATTGACATTGCATCAGGATTATTCCCTGATTACGGGTTTCATCTGATAGGCCCGATCGCGTACACCCCTGGGGGGGCGAATGTCCTCCTCTATGGAGAGATCCCGTTTGAAAAAACGATTCCGTTTCTTCTCCATGCTGATGCAGGGCTTCAGATCCGACGGATGGAAACCGGTCTTGGGACACTCTCTGACAGCCTGAAAGTCCTCCAGTATACGTGGTGCAGACTTCCCATTATCGCCCCAAAAGGACTCGATTCAGATAGGGCACATGTAATCTATTATGAGTATGATGATCCGGATTCTATCAGAAAAGCAGTTGAGGACGCAGTGGCATTCGATCACGATATGATAGACCTGACCGATATTAATGACTGGAATGAACTGGTCAGTGAAATGCTGAGCAAGATAGAAATCACATTCCGATAATATTTATACGGCGATCACGGTAAATGACTGAATACGGAATTAATAAAATAGGCCAAGACGCAGTTATTTTTGATAATGTCATTCTTGGGTTCCCGTCCCGTGAATATGTCGGGAAGCCAGGATTTCCCGGGGTGGTGATTGGAGATTCTGCAACCATCAGAACCGGGACTATCATCTATTCTGATGTTATAATCGGTCAGAACTTCTCCAGCGGCCATAATGTTCTTGTCAGGGAGAAAACCACCATCGGCAACCATGTTTCGCTGGGCACCAATGTAATCGTTGAGGGAAATTGTCTCATCGGTGATTATGCCAACCTGCAAAGCCTCGTATATGTTCCAACCAACGCCACGATCGGCTCCCATGTTTTTATCGGTCCCAATACCGTCCTCACAAACGACAAATATCCCCCTCATGGAGGAAAGGATCTCCGTGGTCCAATCATTGAGGATTAGGCCTCATTAGGAGCGAATGCAACAATACTGCCCGGTGTCAGGATCGGAAGCGGATCTCTGGTAGCCGCAGGTTCCGTTGTCACGAAGGACGTTCCCCCTGACTCCCTTGCCATCGGCTCTCCGGCAAGGATTCAGAAACTTCCCAAAGGAGCAGAACGTTCATGATCCCTGTTGCCCGCCCGGTATTTGGCGAGGAAGAGGTTGAGGCCGTATCCGCAGTCATCAGGTCAGGGATGATTGCAAGCGGAGAAGTGGTCACCCGATTTGAAGACGAATATGCAGCATATGCCGGGGTAAAACATGCCATTGCAACCAGCAACGGGACCACGGCCCTTCATGCCGGTCTCCTTGGATCCGGGATTGTACCGGGAGACGAGGTAATTGTCCCCTCTTTTACGTTCATTGCAACTGCCACCTCGGTTAGCATGTGCGGTGCAACCCCGGTGGTTGCTGATGTTGATAGCAACACCTATTGCATAGATCCTGATTCTGTCGCAGAACAGATCACACCGAAAACACGGGCCGTTATCGGGGTCCATCTTTTCGGCCAGCCATGTGATGTGTCTGCAATGCAACAGATCTGCGAAGATCATAATCTTCTCTTTATTGAAGACTGTGCACAGGCACATGGTGCGAAGTACAGGGGGACGCAGGTAGGTAATTTCGGTACGGTCGGCTGTTTCTCGTTTTATCCCACAAAGAACATGACCACCGGCGAAGGAGGACTGGTCACCTGTAGCGATGATGAGATCGCTGCACGAGTCCGACGCCTCATTAATCACGGGCAGAAAGAGAAGTACCTGCATACCGAGATCGGGTATAATTACCGGCTGACAAATATGGGAGCAGCAATTGGAAGGGTTCAGTTGAAAAAACTTGATGATATGACCCGAAGGCGCCAGGAAAATGCTTCGTTTTACTCATCAGGAATAATAAGGCCGGGAATTACCGTGCCGGTTATCCGTGATTCCTGCACCCATGTATTTCACCAGTACGCAATCAGGGTCAC